>NZ_JBEYTW010000037.1:0-78113 GCF_040643275.1 Spirillospora sp. NPDC047418 | reverse complement strand
GCGTGTTGTTGTTATGAGCCGCTCATAACAACAACACGCCGCAGATCAACGAAGTGGGCAGGTCGACGGAGTCGGGTGGTCAGCGAAGTCGGGCTGGGCTTATACCCAGGACTGGAACCAGATTCGCTCGTGCCAGTCGTTGTAGGGGAGCGTCTGGGCCGACAGGATCGGGTAGAAGTACGCGAAGTTCGCCAGTACCACCAGCAGGAACGCGCCCGCGGCGGCGGCGCCGATCAGCCGCCGCATGCCCGCTCCCTGGACCGGTAGCGGTGGGTGCGCCCCGGCGTCCTCCCCGTAGGGCCCGGCCCCGTAGGGTCCGGCGCCGTGGGGTTCGGCCTCGTAGGGGCCGGGGGGCGTGTCGGGCACGGCGCCGTAGGGGTCGGGGGGCGCGTCGGGGACGCCGCCGTCCTGCGGCCGGGCCGCGTGCGCGCCCGCCATCCCGGCGGGCGCCGGGCCTATCAGGTACCCGAGCACCAGCACGACCGCCAGCACCATGAACGGGATCAGCGGTGTCGCGTAGAACAGGAACATCGTCCGGTCCGCGAACGCCGACGGGAACCAGGTCAGCCAGCCCGCGCCGAAGCCGAGCAGGATCGCGCCCGCCCGCCAGTCCCGCAGGATCAGCCACAGGAACGCGACGACGACCAGCGCGACCAGCGCGCCCCACCACAGCGCGGGCGTGCCGATTCCGAGGATCTCTCGCGAGCAGCGCGACGCGCCGCAGCCGCCCTTCGGCTCGGTGTAGAAGAACGCGACCGGACGGCGCAGGATCGGCCAGTCCCACGGCCACGACTGGTACGGGTGCTTCGCGTGCAGCCCGGTGTGGAAGCCGAGCATCTGCGCGTGGTACTCCCACAGGTTCGGCATCGCCTCGACCGGCCGCCACAGCGGGTTGCCGGACACCGTGCCGCGCCCCCAGCCGCCCGGCTTGAAGATCCACCCCCACCAGGTCGCCAGGTAGGTCACCACCCCCACCACGACGAGCTGCACGAACGCCGGCACGGCCTCCAGCAGCAGCGTCCCGGTGAACGGGGCCCGCACCCCGGCCGCGCGGCGGGCGCCGTAGTCCCACAGGACGACCATCAGCCCGAACGCGGCGACGTAGAAGATCCCCGTCCACTTGGTGGCGCAGGCGAGGCCGAGGCAGATCCCCGCCGCCCACCGCCAGCCGTGCGCGAGGAACGGCCCGTAGACCGAGGTGTCCCCGCGCCCGATCTTCGCGGCGAGGACGCGCCGGGACCGGTCCCGGTCGTTCACCAGGCACGCGAACCCGGCGAGGATCCAGAACATCACGAAGACGTCCAGCAGCGCGGCCCGGCTGGTCACGAACGCGAGCCCGTCCAGCGCGAGCAGCAGCCCGGCGGCGCAGCCGAGCAGCGTCGACCCGGTCATCCGGCGGGCGACCCGGCACAGGATCAGCACCGACAGCGTCCCGACCAGCGCGGGCACGAACCGCCATCCGAACGGCGTCGCGCCGAACATCCACTCGCCGATCGCGATCATCCACTTGCCGAACGGCGGATGCGCGACGAACGCGGGCCCGTTCGCCCAGATGTGCGCGTCCGGATCGGCGATCAGCAGCTTGTCGGCGTTCTCGACGGTGTTGTGCTCCCAGCCGAACTTCAGCAGGGCCAGCGCGTCCTTGGCGTAGTAGGTCTCGTCGAAGACCACCGCCTTCGGCGACCCCAGCCGGTCGAACCGCAGGTACCCGGCGAGCACGGTGACCAGCAGCGGGCCGAGCCAGGACAGCAGCGCGCTCCCCGGGATCGCCGGCGCCAGCCACTCCCGCAGCGAGCCCCCCCGCCGCCGCACCGCGTCCACCGAGGCGGGAACCAGATCCGTCGTCGCCATCCAGTCATCGTAAGGGTGCGCGGCACCCCCGACCCCGGCCACAGGAGACCGGAACGGCGGCGTGAGGATCGCCTGCGTCGTGACGGGGGTTCCAGGGGGTCGCCCCCTGGGAGACTGGACGCGTGATGGGGACTCTGGTGCTAGCGGCGGCGCCGCTTGGGCGGGCCGAGGACGCTTCGGTGCGGTTGCGGGAGGCGCTGGTGGACGCGCCCGTGATCGCGGCCGAGGACACCCGGCGGCTGCGTCGGCTGGCGGGCGACCTCGGGGTGGAGCTGACCGCGCGGGTCGTGGTCTACAACGACGTGACCGAGCGGGCGCGGACGGCCGGGCTGGTGGCCGAGCTGCTCGCCGGGCGGGACGTGCTGGTGATCACCGACGCGGGCATGCCGGGGGTGTCGGACCCCGGGTACCGGCTGGTGCGCGCGGCCGTCGCCGAGGGGGCGCCGGTCACGGTGCTGCCCGGACCGTCCGCCGTCACGGCCGCGCTGGTGGTGTCGGGGCTGCCCACCGACCGGTTCTGCTTCGAGGGCTTCGCGCCGCGCAAGCCGGGGGAGCGGGCCCGCCGGTTCGGGGCGCTCGCGGACGAGCCCCGCACCCTGGTGTTCTTCGAGTCGCCGCGGCGGCTGGCCGCCACCCTCGCGGCGATGGCCGAGGCGTTCGGCGCGGACCGTCCGGCCGCGGTGTGCCGGGAGCTGACCAAGACCTATGAGGAGGTCCGGCGCGGGACGCTCGGCGAGCTGGCCGGGTGGGCGGACGGCGGGGTGCTCGGCGAGATCACCCTGGTCGTCGGGGGCGCGCCGGAGCGGGCCGGGCTGACCGAGCCGGCCGAGCTGGCCGCGGCCGTCGCCGCCCGGGAGGCGGCCGGGACGCCGCGCAAGCAGGCGATCGCCGACGTCGCGAAGGAGAACGGCGCCCCGAAACGCGCGGTTTACGACGCCGTTGTCAAGGCCAGGAAATAGTCACCGGCATCGCAGCGGTCCAACCGGTTCATTCGGGGAATAACCCAGATCGGTGACACGTAGCGGGGGCAGTATGTGCTCGGCGGGGCCACCATGGAACTGGGACGCGCGGAAGCGGGGCGCGCGAGACGGTCGCCGAGGAGGTGAGTGCCGTGCAGGATGCATGGTCGAGCCACGAAGTATGGGTCTTCGAGTGCCTGAGCTGCGCGACGACCTGGAACGAGGAGTTCGAGGTCCAGCACGCCGGAGACGGGCACGGCAACGAGGCCGTCGTCTACGAGCACCGGGGCCAGCCCTGCATGACGCCGTGGATGGACCGGGTCTGCCCGAACTGCCAGAGCCAGAACGTCAAGGCGCTGTCGGCGATGCGCGGCAAGGAGGCCGACATCCCGAAGGCGCGCAGCGGCAGCGACGTGGCGATGGTCTTCCACCTGCGGCGCATGCACGCCTGGTAGCGGGCGGGCCTGGGCGGGCCGGGCCGGCGAGCGGCCCGGCCCGGCCGGGTCACTTCGCCGCGACCTCGGGCACCTTGCTCTCGATCTCCGGTGCGTCCGGTGCCGGGGCGCCCTTCGCCCCGGGGCCGCGGCGCAGCCGCCGGCGCCACCCGGCCACGGTCGCGCGGACCTCGGGCGTGAACGCCGTCCCGGCGGCGAGCGCCGCGAGCGGGACGGCCGGCAGCACGTACCGGTAGTCGAACTCGGCGGTCGCGGCGGGCGCGAGCAGCAACCCGGTCGCGAGCGTCCACGGCAGCAGCGCCTCGCCGCCGAACCGCCGCCACAGCGGGACCAGCCCGGCCAGGCCGAGCAGCAGGATGCCGCCGAGCATCGTCCCGCGCAGGTAGAAGACGTCCTGGTAGCCGCGGACGACCCCGGCGAACGGCTCCACCACCTGCGTCTCGGCGTTGCCCCGCTCGTACGCCTTGGCCTCCTGGGAGGCGACCCCGCCGCCCGGCATGTGCCAGTCGGGAAGCTTGCGGCTCCTGCTCTCGAACTCGTACTGCGAGTACGTGGCCGGGTCGGGGAAGACCGTCCGCTCCCACCGGAAGACCCGGAAGAAGTCGTGCGCGACGACCGCGAGGTAGTCGCCGGGCTGGGCGATGATCGCGCGCTTGGCGAAGTCGTTGGCGAGCGCGTTGTTCTCCGGGCTGAACCGGGTGCCGGTGTAGCGGTTGAGCGGCGACTGCCGGTTCCAGATGCCGTCCTGGGAGTTGGGCAGCCGGTTCGCCGGCTCGGTGCACAGCGGGTACTCGCGGACGGGCAGGTCCTTCATCTGGTGGCAGTCGGCGAACTTGTAGACCCGCGCGTACAGGAAGATCCCGTTGCTCTCGGTGATCGCGAACTTGCCGCCGTCGACCTTGTACCAGCCCATGTAGGCCACCACGGGCAGCATGCACGCCGCCAGCGTGATCGCGATCGGCCGCCAGCCGGCGCGCCGGATGAGCAGGTACACCAGCACGCCGAGCAGCACCGGCATGCCGACCGAGCGGGTCAGCCACGCCATTCCGACGATCAGCCCGACCGCCGCGGCGATCTTCCAGGACGGGCGGTCCCGCCACAGCAGCAGCGTGACCGCGCTCATCACCAGGAAGGTGAACATCGTGTCCGACAGGACGAGGTGCTCCAGCTGGATCTGGTAGGCGTCCAGCAGGCCCGGCGCGGCGGCGAGCGCCGCGCCCCAGCCGGGCAGCCCGAACCTGCGCCGCAGCAGCGCATAGACCATCACGCCCATGGCCAGCCCCATCAGGTGCTGGAGCGCGGCGACGAGCGCGAAGCTGTGGAACGGCTTCAGGACGTAGAGGAGGAACGCGTAGCCGTCGGGACGCAGCGGGTGCGGATAGGGGTCGGTGGCGACGTGCAGGTAGTCGAAGCTGTCGTTGAAGAACATCACCGGCTGGTAGCCGAGCATCGCGATGAGCCGGAGCAGTGCCGCTGTGGCAATGATCACACTGAACACCGGATGCCGGCGCGCCAGCGTCCACAGCCCCCGCGCACGCCGCTTACCACCCGAAACCGCCGCATCTTCGGCGGTTCCCGCATTCTCCGGTGTGTCGCCGCCCTTTTCGCCGGCCTTCCCGGCGGGCCCGCGGCCCTTCTTCAGGTCGGTCGCAGTGGTGGATTCCGGGCCGTCCGCATCACCTTTGCCGGAATTTGCCGGAGTGCTCGCCCGGCCGGGCGTGTCGCCCTTCGCGCGGGCCCCGCCCGGCGCGCCCGCGGCGCCCGGTCCGGCGGCGCCCGCAGGCCCGCCGACCTCCACCGACGCGTCGCCGCCGGCCGGTCCGGAGCCGTCCGGCGCGGAGCCGGGTCCTGTGTCCAGCGCGGTGCCCTGCGGCGTTTCCCCCGCCACTGCCGCACCTCCCCTTCGGTGTCCGGCCCCCGGTCCGGTGGCACTGCTGGTCTGTCGGGCGACACTGCGGTCTCCGGCGCGCGTCACAGCCGTCCCACCCTTTCCGGGTCGCCGTGCCCGTATGCTTGACGTCCTAGCCTGCCGCCCGCGACCGTTCCGGAGAGGGTTTTTCGGTTGCAAGTGGGCAACACGATACGGGTGCTCTTGACGAGAGCGGCCATCATGACCCGTCCTCGGCAGGCATCATGAACGACGACGGGCCGCCCCGCGGAACAACTGAGATTAGTGGAAAACACCGCAGACGGTCACCAGGGGTAACGAAGGAGCTCGCGTGGAACTCTCCGTAGTGATGCCATGTCTGAACGAGGCCGAAACGGTCGAGACCTGCGTCCGAAAGACCATCGGCTTCTTCGAGGACAAGGGCATCGACGGCGAGGTGGTCATCGCCGACAACGGCAGCACCGACGGCAGCCAGCAACTGGCCAGGGACGCCGGGGCACGTGTCGTGCCGGTGATCGACAAGGGCTACGGCAACGCCCTCATGGGCGGGATCCGGGCCGCGCGCGGCAGGTACGTCGCGATGGGCGACGCCGACGACTCCTACGACTTCACCACCCTCGGCCCGTTCCTGGACGAGCTGCGCGGCGGCGCCGACCTCGTGATGGGCAACCGGTTCAAGGGCGGCATCGCCGACGGCGCCATGCCGCCGCTGCACCGCTACCTCGGCAACCCGGTGCTCAGCTTCGTCGGCCGGCTGTTCTTCGGCAGCAAGATCGGCGACTTCCACTGCGGGCTGCGCGCCTTCGACAAGGACGCGATCATGCGGCTCGGCCTGCAGACCGGCGGCATGGAGTTCGCCAGCGAGATGGTCGTGAAGGCCACGCTGCAGGGCTACGACATCCGGGAGGTGCCGACCACCCTGTCCCCGGACGGCCGGACCCGGGCCCCGCACCTCAACACCTGGCGTGACGGATGGCGTCATCTTCGCTTCCTCATGCTCTACAGCCCTCGTTGGCTGTTCCTCATCCCCGGATTGGTCTTCATGACTCTCGGCCTGGTCGCCGGGATCGCGCTGTCGACCGGTCCGGTCACCGTCGGGGAGATCGCCTTCGACGTCGACACCCTCGTCGGCGCGTCCGCCGCGCTGGTGATCGGCTTCCAGGCGGTGCTGTTCGCGCTGCTCACGAAGGTCTACGCGATGCAGGAGGGATTCCTGCCGCACGACCGCCGGGTACAGAAGATCATCGACTGGTGGAGCCTGGAGCGCGGCCTGCTCATCGGCGGCCTGCTCGCCCTCGCCGGCCTCGGCGGCCTGGTCGCCTCGCTGCTGCACTGGCGGGTCAACAACTTCGGCGAACTCGACCCGCGGCACTCGCTGCGCATGGTCGTCCCCGCCGCCACCGCGCTCGTAATGAGCTTCCAGGCGATCTTCGCCTCGCTGTTCGTCAGCATCCTCGGCATCCGCCGCCGCCAGCACCCGCCGCTCACCGACCCGGCCGAGGAGGCCGCGGGCGTCGTGGACGCCGCCGCCCACAAGGCCAGGCGCGCCGCGGAACAGGCCGAGAAGGCGGAGCAGGCCGAGAAGAACGGCAAGGCCGAGAAGCCCGAGGAGAAGGTGTCCGCCGGCAAGGGCGACGCCGCGGCCCCGGCCGAGGACGGCGACGACGCGTCCGGACGCTGACGCCCCGCGCCCGTACTGAGACGTTGCCGAGCGTTTCCAGACCGGGGACGGACGCCCCCACACCACTGTGACAGGCTTGTCCAGCAATGGATCTTCGTTCACCGACCGGTCGCGCACCGCGCGGCGCGCGCCGATGAGCGCCCGTCCACCGGCGGGCGCGGAGGCCGCGGCGCGGTCCGCCGCGCGGCCGCCGGTCGCCCCGGCCGAACCGCGCGACGTCCCGGCGCGGGCGGGGCGCCGCCGCTGGGCCTGGCTGTTCGTGCTCGGCTGGGCGGCGCAGGTCGCGCTGCGGCTGTGGCTCGGCTCGGGGCAGACGATCCCGGTGGCGACGCCGGACGAGTCCGGCTACCTGTTCGCCGCCCGCGTCCTCACCGGCGGCCCCGACGCCGACATGTCGTTCGGGACGGTCTACCGCGGCGGCTACCCGCTGCTGCTGCTCCCCGCGGCCTGGCTCGGCGACGGCCCGGTCGCCGTCTACCGTGCCGCGCTGGTCATCAACGCGCTGATCAGCGCGCTGATGCTGCCGCTCGGCTACCTGCTGCTGCGCCGGCTGCGGGTGCGGCGGCGCTGGTCGTACGTGTTCGCGCACGTCACCGCGCTGCTGCCGTGCGTGCTGTTCTACTCCGCGTTCGTGCTGACGGACGCGATCCTGCCGCTGCTGTTCACCGGCTGGCTGCTGCTCGCCCACGCGTGGCTGAGCGCGCCCGCGAAACGGCTCGGGCGCCGTGCGCCCGTCCGGCCGCTGCTGTGCGGTGCCGGGGCGTCGCTGCTGGTCGCCTACGCCGCCACCTGCCATTCGCGGGGCGCGATCCTGCTGGTCGTGCAGGCGGCGCTGATCCTGGCCGCGCCGGTGTTCCGGTGGCGGTCGTGGCGGAACGCCTCCGCCGCCGCGCTGGTCCTCGCCGCGGCGACGGCCGCGGGGATGCTGCTGAACCGGTCGCTGCTGCCGCACATGTACCCCTACGGCGACAACGACCTCGGCGGGAACGTCGTCCGGCGACTGACCACCCTCGACGGGTGGGGCTGGATGCTGTCGCTCGGCACCGGGCAGGTCTGGTACCAGTCCGTCGCGACCGGCGGGATCGCGGCGGTGGGCCTGCTCGCGGTCGCGGCCGCGGTGGTCCGGCCCCCGAGCACGCTGCCGGGCTCGCCGGGGCGGACGCGGGCGCTCGGCCTCGCCGTCCTCGCGATCGTGGCGGGCATCGCGTTCGCGACCTCGGCGGCGCTGCCGGTCGAGTACCGCGTCGGCAACTACGTGTACGGCCGCTACCTCGCCTGCATCGCCCCCGTGCTGTTCGCCGCCGGTGTCGCGGTGCTGCTGCGCGCCCCGGCGCGGACGCTGCTGCGGGCGGCTCCGGCGGCGGCCGCGCTGACCGTCGCGGCGGCGTGCGTCGTCCAGTGGTACGCGGGCGACCTGCTCGGCCGGTACACCTACACGGCCTACGACTTCCCGGAGACGTCGCTGCTCACGTGGGACTGGACGTCGTTCCGCCTCTGGCACGCCACCCTGACCGGCCTCGCCCTGCTGGGGCTGTCGGTGGCGGCCGCGCGGCTGCGCCGGCACGGCCCGCTGCTGCTGGCGGGGCTGCTCGCCGCCGTCGCGGTCGCCATGTGCGCCACCGCGATCGACCGGATCGCGCAGCCGATGGTCCGCGCCGAGACCGCGCACACCGACCTGCGGGACCGCGTCGACCTGCGCGCGCAGCGGTCCATCGCCGTCGACTGGAACGTCCCGTGGACGCTCCGGCTCTCGCAGTTCTACTGGGCGTGGTGGAGCGACGGCAGCGTCTTCGACGCCCGCTGGACCGCCCCGCCGCAGAACGTCGACATGGTCGTGCTGGCGTGGCCGAAGGACGTCCCCGCCACCGCGTCCTGGCCGAAGGGCGCCCCGCCCGGCTGGCACGTCGCCGACAGCCGCCGCACCATCCAGGGCGACTGGGTCGCCTGGACCCGCTAGCCCCAGGCCGCGCCGGCCCTGGGCGGCGCCTACTCCTCGGGCGGGAGCGGCGGCGGGTTCCACAGCTGCAGGACGCCGTCGGAGGAGCGCCACATCAGCGTCCAGCCCTCGGCGGGGGACGGCCGCCAGCCGCTCGCGATCTGCGACTCCATGCCGCGCCACCGCGTGTAGAGCATCGGGCCCTCCATCGCGTCGCGCGGGATCCGCGGCATGTAGTGCGGCCAGTCGCGGATCTCGCCGCGCCACACCGGGTCGCCCCACATGTCGCGGGTGTAGAAGGTGAGGGTCTGCGCGAGCCGCCGGTCGGCGGTGATCAGCGTGATGCCGCGGTGGTCGCCGAGGTAGCCGCGCAGCTCGTTCCACGCCTTGTCGCGCGGCAGGTCCGGGACGGCCTGGACGGCCGCGACCGTGTACCACCCGCCGAGCGCGACCGCGAGGACGGGCACGGCGACGGTCTTCAGCCGCCACCGCGACACCCACCGGGCGGGCAGCATCCGGAACATCAGGATCAGCGACCCGAACCCGCCCGCGAGCAGCGCGGGCAGCACCGCGAACCAGTACCGCTGGAGCCAGGCGCGCAGCGAGATGCTGTTCGGGTCGAGGACGCCGGAGAACAGCGTCAGCGGGACGGCGAGGGTGAAGAACCACACCAGCACCAGCGCGAGGCGCCGGTCGCGGGTGACGGCCCAGCCGACGATGGTGAGGGCGAGCGCCGCGGTGAAGACCAGGCCGAGCGGGTTCCAGTCGTGCATGGCGCGCAGGAACGAGCGGGCGGCGAGCTCCCGGGTCACGTAGTCGCGGGACTGGCCGCCGTGCTCGGCCGCCGACAGCAGCCCAGCGAGGGGGCTGCCCCACACCAGCTGGTTGTGGACGAAGTTCAGCAGCAGGATCGCGAGCATCGGCGCGCCGACCGTGATGTTGCGCCGCCAGGGGATCCGCAGCAGCGCCAGGTACGCCGGGATGGCGAGGAACAGGAACGCCAGGAACTCCCGGACGAGGAACGACGCGCCGAGCAGCACCCCGGCGGCGAGCAGCAGCCTGGTCTGCGCCCGCCCGGTCCGGCGGCTCGCGACGACGAGGCCCGCCATCCCGATCGTGAACAGCCCGGCGCCCGGCATGTCCGGCAGCATCACCCCGGTCGACCAGGTGATCTCGTGGCCGAACGGGTTGGTCATCGTGAAGAACGGGTGGATCAGCAGGATCGCCGCGGACGCGACGCCCGCCACGTCCCCGAACAGCGACCGGACGACCAGGTACGTCCCGGTGAAGAACGCGATGCCGCCGAGCGCCGCGACGACGAAGTAGGCGGCCTGGCCGGGCCCGAGGACGTCCTGGACGAGCCGCGCCGGCAGCACCAGCCCGATCCGGGTCACCTGGTGCGGGACCTCGTCGAACGGCCACTGGGTGAGCGGGATGTCGGGCCAGTCGCGGGCGGCGAGCCACACGTAGTACGGGTCGAAGTACAGCGGCGGCGTCATGACCACCCACTGGGCGAGCACCGCGGACGCCGCGACCAGCAGGGACAGCCACACCACCCGGCGCGTCCGGCGCACCCGGCCGAGCAGTCGCGCGGCCGACCGGGCGGCGCGGCCCCGGGGCGGCGCGTCCGGCGCGTCCGGCCCGGCCTCGCTCGGCGACCGGCCGACGGCCTCGTCGGACGTGGTCTGGGCCATGCCTGGGCTCCCCCGCCTCCGCTGATCAACCTGCCCCGGAACCCGGACCAGGTTACTCGCGTGCCGCGGCCCCCGTGACGCGACTACCCTTGATTGCATGTCCTCGTCAAGCCGTCACATCTTGACCGCGCCCGCCTGGCCGTACGCCAACGGGCCCCGTCACATCGGGCACGTCTCCGGATTCGCGCTGCCCGCCGACATGTTCAGCCGCTACCAGCGGATGGCGGGCAACAAGGTCCTGATGGTCAGCGGCACCGACGAGCACGGCACCCCCATCCAGGTGCAGGCCGACAAGGAGGGCGTGACCGCCCGCGAGCTGGCCGACCGGTACAGCTCCGTGATCGCCGAGGACCTGCACGGCCTCGGCATGACCTACGACCTGTTCACCCGGACGACGACGCTGAACCACTACGCGGTCGTCCAGGAGGTCTTCAAGGGCCTGTACGACAACGGCTACATCTTCCGGACGACCACGATGGGCGCGATCTCGCCGTCCACCGGCCGGACGCTCCCGGACCGCTACATCCTGGGCACCTGCCCGATCTGCGGGTACGACGGGGCGCGCGGCGACCAGTGCGACAACTGCGGCAACCAGCTCGACCCGATCGACCTGATCAACCCGGTGTCGCGGATCAACGGCGAGACGCCGAAGTTCGTGGAGACCGAGCACTTCATGCTCGACCTGCCCGCGTTCACCGAGGTCCTCGGCCGGTACCTGCGCGGCAAGCAGGGCCAATGGCGGCCGAACGTGCTGAAGTTCGCGCTGAACCTGCTGGACGACATGCAGCCGCGCGCGATCAGCCGCGACCTCGACTGGGGCGTGCCGATCCCGCTGGACGGCTGGCGCGACAACCCGGCGAAGAAGCTGTACGTGTGGTTCGACGCGGTCGTCGGCTACTTCTCCGCGTCGGTGGAGTGGGCGCGGCGGTCCGGTGATCCGGAGGCGTGGCGCGCCTGGTGGCAGGACCCGGAGGCCCTGTCCTACTACTTCATGGGCAAGGACAACATCGTCTTCCACGCCGAGATCTGGCCGGCGATGCTGCTCGGCTACAGCGGCCAGGGCGACAAGGGCGGCACGCCGGGTTCGCTGGGCGCGCTGAACGCCCCGACCGAGGTGGTGTCGTCGGAGTTCCTGACGATGGAGGGCAAGAAGTTCTCGACGTCCCGCAACGTCGTCATCTACGTGAAGGACTTCCTGGAGCGCTACGACGTCGACGCGCTGCGGTACTACGTGGCGGTCGCCGGGCCCGAGAACCAGGACACCGACTTCACGTGGTCGGAGTTCGTCCGCCGCAACAACGACGAGCTGGTCGCGGCGTGGGGCAACCTCGTCAACCGGTCGGTGAACATGGCGGCGAAGAACTTCGGCGCGATCCCCGACGCCGGTGAGCTCACCGACGCCGACCGGGCGCTGATGGAGCGCAGCCGCACCGCGTTCGGGGCGGTCGGCGCCGAGCTCGGCCGGTCCCGGTTCAAGAGCTCGATCACCGAGGCGCTGGACGTCGTCCGCGACGCCAACAAGTACCTGTCCGACCAGGCGCCCTGGAAGCTGAAGGACGACCCCGAGCGGGTCAAGTCGATCCTGCACACCGCGCTCCAGGTCGTGGACGACGCCAAGACGCTGCTGACGCCGTTCCTGCCGAACTCCTCGCAGAAGGTCTACGAGATGCTCGGCGGCGAGGGCGTGTGGAGCGGCATGCCGCGGCTGGAGACCGTGTCGGAGGACGGCGGGCCCGACTACCGCGTCCTCACCGGCGACTACGCGACCGAGGCGCGCTGGGAGTCCGTGCCGATCAAGCCGGGCGTGCCGCTGGCCAAGCCTGTGCCGCTGTTCAAGAAGCTCGACGCCTCCGTGGTGGACGAGGAACTCGCCAGGCTGGAGAACACGTGACCCGAGACGGGGACGGGCAGGCCGCCCGGTCCTACCCGCCGTTGCCCGAGCGCCTCCCCGTGGACGTCTTCGACAGCCACTGCCACCTCGACGTCGTCGAGACGCCGGTGGACGAGCAGCTGAAGGCGGCGAAGGCGGCGGGTGTCACGCGGATCGTCACGATCGGCTGCGACCTGCCGTCGTCCCGGTTCGCGGTGGAGGCCGCCGGCGAGTTCGACGACGTGTACGCGGCGGTCGCGATCCATCCGAACGACACGACGGGGGTCTCCGACGCCGTCCTGGAGGACGTCGCGCGGCTCGCCGCGCACCCGAAGGTCCGCGCGATCGGCGAGACCGGCCTCGACTACTACCGGGACTGGGCGCCCAAGGACGACCAGCACCGCTCGTTCCGCGCGCACATAGCGATCGCGAAGCGCACCGGCAAGGCCCTGGTCATCCACGACCGGGAGGCCCACGACGACGTGCTCGCGATCCTGGCGGAGGAGGGCGCGCCGGAGAAGGTGGTCTTCCACTGCTTCTCCGGCGACGCCGCGATGGCCGAGGTCTGCGCCGGGCACGGCTACCTGATGAGCTTCGCCGGGAACGTCACGTTCAAGAACGCGGAGCCGCTGCGCGAGGCGCTGCGGGCCGCGCCGCTGGACCTGCTGCTCGTGGAGACCGACGCGCCGTTCCTCACCCCGATCCCGCACCGGGGCAAGCCGAACGCGTCCTACCTGATCCCGCACACCGTCCGCGCGATGGCCGAGGTGAAGGACGTGGACGTGGCCGAACTGTGCACGGCGATCGCCGCGAACGGGGAGCGCGTCTTCGGCCCCTGGTGAGCCGATCCGGGTGAGCCGGCCGCCGCGCGGTGCCAGGGTGACGAAGCGCACCGGACGGTGCTTCTGAGGGCGATGAGGTGGCGGAGCACGGGCGGGTGGCTCTAATCTCTGGCCCATTGAGCGGGCGCCCCCGAGCCCGGCCCCCCTGGAGGAAACCCCCGTGCTTCCGAACACTGTCCGCGGTACCGGCATGCTCCCGGCCGTCTCCGTCGTGCTGGCCGCGGCGATGCTGGCCACGGCGTGCGGCGGCGACGGAGCGGACCCGAAGGGCACCTCGCCGGTCGCGGACGCGCCGAAGACCAGCGCCCCCGCGCCGCGCAAGGTCGTCATCGTGGTCGACGGCAAGAAGTCCGAGACGATGACGACGGGCGCCACCGTCCAGCAGGTCCTCGACCAGGCGAGCATCGCGCTCGGCCCGCACGACCTGATCAAGCCGGCCGTCGACCAGCCGGCGGGCGCGGTCATCAAGATCCTGCGGCTGCTATCGGAGCCGAAGCTGAAGGTCGTCAAGACGCCCGCGAAGACGATCCGCAAGAAGAGCTCGTCGGTGCCGCCGTGGAGCGAGAAGGTGCTGCGCGAGGGCAAGTCCGGCATCAAGGTCGTGAAGTGGGCGTACGTCCGGCACAAGGGCAAGAAGGTCCCGAAGGTCATCGCGCAGAAGGTGAAGCGCAAGCCGGTCGCGCGGATCCTCGCGGTCGGCCCGAAGTCCGCCGCCAGCGGGTCGGCGGCGCGGCTGAACTGGGCCGGGCTCGCCAAGTGCGAGTCGGGCGGCAACCCGAAGTCGGTGAACCCGGCCGGCTACTACGGCCTCTACCAGTTCTCCATGGCCACCTGGGGGTCGGTCGGCGGCAAGGGCAAGCCGTCCGACGCCACCGCCGGCGAGCAGACCTACCGCGCCCAGATGCTCTACAACAAGGTCAACGGCCGCTGGCAGGGCCAGTGGCCGAACTGCGGCAAGTTCCTGTTCTCCTGACCTCCCGCCGAGCTGGAACAATCATCGGATGGGGGAGACGCGGGGATTGCTCGGGCCGGCGGACGTGCGTGACCTGGCGGCGCGGCTCGGCATCCGGCCGACCAAGACGCTCGGGCAGAACTTCGTCATCGACGCCAACACCGTCCGGCGGATCGTCCGGGCGGCCGGGCTGTCGGCCGGCGACGTCGTCATCGAGGTGGGGCCCGGGCTCGGGTCGCTGACGCTCGCGCTGCTGCCGGCGGCGCGGCGCGTCGTCGCGGTCGAGATCGACCCGGCGCTCGCCGCGGAGCTGCCCGCCACGGTCGCGGCCCGCGAGCCGGATCTCGCGGAGCGGCTGGAGGTCGTGCGCGCCGACGCGATGAAGATCACACGGCTGCCGGGCCCGGAGCCGACGGCGCTCGTCGCGAACCTCCCCTACAACGTCGCCGTCCCCGTCGTCCTGCACCTGCTGGCCGAGCTGCCGTCACTGCGTTCCGCGCTGGTCATGGTGCAGGCCGAGGTCGCCGACCGGATGACCGCCGGGCCCGGCTCCAGGATCTACGGGGTGCCGTCGGTGAAGCTCGCCTGGTACGGGGAGGCGCGCCGCGCCGGGGCCGTCGGCCGGGCGGTGTTCTGGCCCGCGCCGAACGTCGACTCCGGGCTCGTCGCGTTCACCCGCCGCGAGCCGCCGCCGACCTCGGCGTCCCGCCCGGAGGTGTTCGCGGTGGTCGACGCCGCGTTCGCGCAGCGCCGCAAGACGCTGCGCGCCGCGCTCGCGGGCTGGGCGGGGTCCGCGCCCGCGGCCGAGGAGGCGCTGCGCGCCGCCGGCGTCGATCCGCGCGCCCGGGGCGAAGCTCTGGACGTGGCCGCCTTCGCCCGTATTGCCGAGTATGGTCCTTCACGCCGGGGTGATCGGTCCCCGGCCCCCTAGGCGGGCGCTTCCCCAGGGGGACGGCCCCGGCACGGGGCGGCACAACACCAGCACGAGCCGGAGGTCGATGTGAAGGCGCGTTCGCGGACGGCGCGGACCAGGGTGCCCCGCCGGGGGATGCGGGCACCCCTCGTGGGGACGGCGCTGCTCGCGACCGCGGGCGTGGTCGCCACGGTGGCGGCCGGCTGCGGGGACGGCGCGGGCGCCGCCCCGAAGATCACCACGACGGCGCGGGCCGGGGTCGCGCCGGTCCCGCCGAAGCAGGGCGCCTACTTCGGGGCCTGGGTGCCGCCGGAGGGCGGGCGGGGGCCGTCGTCGTCCCCGAGCCCGTCCGGTTCGCCGACCCGTTCGCCGTCCGGGTCGCCGTCCGCGACGCCGACCGGCAAGGACGCCGGCAAGCCCGGCATGGCGCCCATCGCCGGCTTCGAGCAGCGGCTCGGCCGGCAGCTCGACATCGTGCAGAGCTACCGGGGCTGGAAGAGCGACTTCCCCGGCGACCTGGAGAAGTCCGTCGCCGACGGCAACCGGTACCTCCTGCTGACCTGGGGCGGCGCCGACACCCGGGAGATCGTCCAGGGCAAGTACGACGACCTCATCGCCAAGCGCGCCCGCGCCGTGAAGGCCCTCGGCAAGCCGGTGTTCCTGCGCTGGTCGCGGGACATGGACCGGTCCGCCGCGCAGAAGCGCGTCCACTCCCCGGGCGACTTCGTCGCCGCGTGGAAGCACCTGCGGGAGGTCTTCACGCAGCAGAAGGTCGACAACGTCGCGTGGGTGTGGTGCCCCACGGTGCGCGGGTTCGGCGGCGCCGACGCCGGCTCCTTCTACCCCGGCGACGACCAGGTCGACTGGATCTGCGCCGACGCCGAGTCCGGCGGCGACTACGACTACCGCGACCTGTCCGAGTCGGTGAAGCCGTTCCTGCAGTGGGCCCGCAAGCACCAGAAGCCCATCATGATCGCCGAGTTCGGGGTGCCGAAGTCCTACGGCACGCGCCGCGCCGAGTGGCTCCGCGGGGCCGCCGAGACCCTGCAGGACCCGCAGGTCAAGGCCGTCGTGTACTTCGACTCCGACGAGCAGGCCGCCAACGCCCGCGACAAGCGGCACGCCTACTCGGTGACCGGCGACACGCACGCGATGTCCGCGCTCCGCGAGCTCGCGACCACCCCGTACTTCAACCCCCGCAACCTCCCCGTCACGAGCGGGGGGTGACGCGTCATTCTGGGGGGACGACCCCCCAGGCCCCCCGGCAAGAGCATTTGCCCGTAGGGTTTCGATCGTGAGCGCAGTGACCGTACGCGTCCCCGCCAAGGTCAACCTTCAGCTCGGCGTGGGGCCGATCCGCGACGACGGCTACCACGACCTCGTCAACGTCTTCCACGCCGTCTCCCTGTTCGACGAGGTGACGGCGGAGCCCGCCCCGGAACTGGCGGTGCGCGTCCAGGCGGCGCCGCACTCGCGGGTGGACGTCGCCGGCGTCCCGACCGACGACGGCAACCTCGCGGCGCAGGCGGCCCGGCTCGTCGCGACGCGGCTCGGCGTCGAGCCCCGCGTCGCGCTGCGGATCCGCAAGGCGATCCCGGTCGCGGGCGGCATGGCGGGCGGCAGCGCCGACGCCGCCGCCGCGCTGGTCGCCTGCGCCCGGCTCTGGGACGACCGCGAGCAGCCCGTCCTGTCCCGCGACGACCTGATGGAACTCGGCGCGGACCTCGGCAGCGACGTGCCGTTCGCCGTCCTCGGCGGCACCGCCGTCGGCGTCGGGCGCGGCGAGCGGCTCACCCCCGCCCTCGCCCGCGGAACCTTCCACTGGGTGTTCGCCACCGCCGACGGCGGCCTGTCCACGCCCGCCGTCTACGGCGAGTGCGACCGGCTCCGGCTGGCGGCGGGGGAGGCGGCGGCGCGGCCGGCCGTCTCCGCGGAGCTGATGACCGCGCTCGCCACCGGCGACGCCAAGGGCCTCGGCGGCGCGCTGTCCAACGACCTGCAGCCCGCCGCGCTGTCGCTGCGCCCGTCGCTGCGCCGCACGATCGACGCGGGCCGCGACCTCGGCGCGATCGGTGCGCTCGTCTCCGGCTCCGGCCCTACCTGCGCGTTCCTCGCCGAGGACGCCGAAGACGCCGCCGACCTCGCGGACGCACTGCACGGTGCCGGCGTCGCCGAGCAGATCGTCCGAGCATCCGGCCCGGTCCCCGGCGCAACCATCGTCTAACGCGCGGCGGAGTCTGGCGTGCGGGGGCGTGTTCAGGGCGTCAGGTAGGTGCGCTCGGCACACAAGCGAACCTCCCGCTTGCAACGGACGTCCTACTCTCCGTGACAGCGATTCCCTCCCGCACCGATCCCTCCGGCGAGGTGGAGCGATGACGATTCTGTCCGGGCTGCTCGGGCTGGTCGCGCTCGCCATGATGGCGACGCTCGCCGTGCTGGCCGTGCGCCGCGACCGTGACATACGCCACAACGCCCCTGGCATGACGATCCGGACCGCTACCGTGCGGGGCCAGGCCGGTGAACGTTCCACGCCGCCGGCCGTCCGCTGAGCGGGCCTGAACGGGAGGCCGCTGATGGAGCCGAGTTCCGGAGGTCTGGGCATGGCGTTGCTCCTCGTGCTGCTGCTCGTCCTCCTGCTGGGGATCGCGGCCGTCGCGCTCATCGTCGTGCTCGTCGCCCGCAAGTCCGGCCGCTCCGGCCCCCCGCCCGGCTACACCCCGCCCGGCTACCCGCAGCCCGGATACCCGCAGCCCGGCTACGGCCAGCCTGGGTATGGCCAGCCCGGCCACGGGCAGCTCGGGGACGGCCAGCCCGGCTACGGGCAGCCTGGGTATGGCCAGCCCGGGTACGCGCAGCCCGGCTACGGCCAGCCCGGGGACGGCCAGCCCGGGTACGGGCAGCCAAGCAACGGGCAGCCAGGCAACGAGCAGCCAGGCCACGGGCAGCCCGGGTATGGGCAGCCGGGATATCCGCAGGGCGCCCACCCGGAGCCTGCGCCGCCGTCGCTTCCGCCGCTGCCCGGGGACGCGGCGGCGGGCGAGGCGGAGGCGCCGCCGGGCGACCGGCCGGACACGTCCGGGACCTGACCGGCGCGGTGGGCCGTACGAGCGGTGCGGCGGGGGCAATAGGGTTGACGGTGCCGTGAATCTGATCAACCTTGAGAACGTCGCCAAGGCCTACGGGCCCCAGCCGCTGCTCGACGCCGTGTCCCTCGGCCTGGACGAGGGCGACCGCGTCGGCGTCGTCGGCCGCAACGGGGGCGGCAAGAGCACCCTCGTGTCCGTCCTCGCCCGCGAGACCGAACCCGACGCCGGGCGCGTCACGCACGCGCGCGGGCTGCGGCTCGGCTACCTGACCCAGCGGGACGCGTTCCCGGAGGGCGCCACCGTCCGGTCCGTGGTGCTGGGCGAACGCGCCGAGCACGAGTGGGCGGGGGACGTCCGCGTCCGCGACATCCTGGCCGGGCTGCTGGCCGACCTCGACCTGGACGCGCCGCTCGCCGGGATGTCCGGCGGCGAGCGCCGCCGCGTCGCGCTGGCCCGGCTCCTGGTCCCCGAGTCCGACCTGCTGATGCTGGACGAGCCCACCAACCACCTCGACATCGAGGCGATCGACTGGCTCGCCCGGCACCTGAAGGGCCGCAAGGTCGCGCTGCTCATCGTCACCCACGACCGCTGGTTCCTCGACGAGGTCACCGACCGGACGTGGGAGGTCGTCGACGGCCGCGTCGAACGCTACGAGGGCGGCTACTCCGCCTACGTCCTCGCCAAGGCCGAGCGGTCCCGGATCGCCGCCGCCACCGAGGCCAAGCGGCAGAACCTGCTCCGCAAGGAACTGGCGTGGCTGCGCCGCGGCCCGCAGGCCCGCACGTCCAAGCCCAAGTTCCGGGTCGACGCCGCGCAGGCGCTCATCGCCGACGAGCCGCCGCTCCGCGACTCGGTCGAGCTGACCCGGTTCGCGACCGCGCGGCTCGGCAAGACGGTCTACGACATCGAGGACGTCACCGTCGAACTCGGCGGCCGCGAGCTGTTCACGCGGATGACCTGGCAGCTCGGGCCCGGCGACCGGGTCGGCCTCGTCGGCGTCAACGGCAGCGGCAAGAGCACCCTGCTGCGCCTGCTGGACGGCGCCGTCCAGCCGGTGTCCGGGACGGTCGTGCAGGGCAAGACCGTCCAGCTCGCGCACCTGTCGCAGAACCTGGAGGAACTGGACCCGTCCCGGCGCGTCCTGGAGTCGGTCGAGGAGATCCGCCGCCGCATCACCGTCGGCAAGCGCGACTGGACGGCGAGCCAGCTCCTCGAACGGCTCGGCTTCGCCGGGGACCGGCAGTGGACGCCCGTCGGCGACCTGTCCGGCGGGGAGCGCCGCCGCCTCCAGATCCTCCGGCTGCTGATGGGCGAGCCCAACGTCCTGCTCCTGGACGAGCCCACCAACGACCTCGACATCGAGACGCTCACCGAAGTCGAGGACCTCCTCGACGGATGGCCGGGCACCCTCGTCGTCGTCAGCCACGACCGCTACTTCCTGGAGCGCATCACCGACCACGTCGTGGCGCTCCTCGGCGACGGCCGCGTGTCGATGCTGCCGGGCGGCGTCGACGAGTACCTCGAACGGCGCGCCGCCGGCACCGCGCCGAAGCCGGGCGCGGCGCCCGCCGCCGCGCGGCCCGCGGAGCGGCCGGCGGCACCGCCGAAGGCCAAGGCCGGCGGGCAGGACTGGAAGGCCCGCAAGGAGCTCGACCGGCTCGAACGCCGCCTGGAGAAGCTCGCCGGGCAGGAGACCGAGCTCCACGCGCAGCTCGCCGCGCACGCCACCGACTACGCCAAGCTGCAGGAACTGGACGCCCGGCTGCGGGAGATCCAGGCCGAGGCCGCCGCCGTCGAGGAGGAATGGCTGATGCTCGCCGAGGATCTCGGCTGACAGGACGGCGGCTGGAGTATCCGGTCCGCGCCGGGCATGATCCCCCAATGACGACTTGGATCATCAAGACGGACGCGCCGGGCGACGGCCCGCGGCTCGCCGTCAAGGACGCCGTCGACGTGGCCGGCCTGCCCACCACGGCGGGCTGCGCGGCCATCGCCGAGCGCGCCGAGCCCGCCGCCGCGGACGCGCCCGTCGTCGCCTCCGCCCGCGCGCGGGGCGCCCGCATCGCCGGCAAGGCCAACCTGAACGAGCTGTGCATGGCCGCCGACGGCGTCAACCCGTGGTCCGGCACGCCGGTGAACCCGCTCGACCCGTCCCGGGTGCCGGGCGGATCGTCCAGCGGATCCGCCGTCGCCGTCGCCACCGGCGAGGCCGATGTCGCGTTCGGCACCGACACGTCCGGGTCGATCCGCATCCCCGCCGCGTGCTGCGGCATCGCCGGGCTGAAGACCACCGCCGGGCGCGTCTCCCTGGAGGGCGTGTACCCGCTGTCGCCGACCCTGGACGTCGTCGGCCCGATGGGACGCGACGTCGCCGCCGTCGTCCTCGGCATGGACCTGATCGAGCCCGGGTTCACGCCCGTCCCGTACGACGCCGCCCTGCCGATCGCGCGGCTCCGGGTGCCCGGCGTCGACCCGGCGATCGACGCCGCCGTGGACGACGCGCTGCGGCGCCTCGGGCCGTTCGGCGAGGTCACGTCCGCGCAGTACGAGGAGGCGGCCACGGTCAACGGCGTCATCGTCAGCGTCGAGGGCTGGGCGCAGAACGGCCACCTGCTCGACGACCCCGACAAGCTGAGCGGACGCATCCACCGCCGCATCCAGCAGATGCGGGACGTGGCGGAGGCCGGGATGCTCGACTGGGCCCTCCGCTTCCAGAAGTCGCTCAGGGCCGAACTGGACGCGATCCTCGCCCGGCACGCCGCGATCGCCCTGCCCGTGCTGACCTGCGTCGCCCCCGAACCCGGCGAGGCGGACGAATCCGACCTCCTGCTGACCACGCTCACCGGCCAGGTCAACGTCGCCGGGCTGCCCGCGTTCGCGCTGCCCGTGCCGCTGCCGGGCTCGCACCTGCCGGCGTCCGTCCAGCTCATCGGCCCGGCCGGGGGAGAGGAGCGGCTCTGCGGGCTGGCCGCCGCGCTGGAGGCCGCGCTCGCCTAGTCCCGGTCGAACGGGATGAGCAGGGTGCGGAGCAGGTCGGCCAGGACCGCCCCCTGCTCGGGGCTGAGGCCCTCCAGGATCCCCTGCTCCCGTTCGAGCAGGTCGGCGAACGCGGCGTCGACGCGCGTCAGGCCCGCCTCGGTGAGGCGGACCTGGACGCCGCGCTTGTCCTGCGGGTCCGGGTGGCGCTCGACCAGGCCGGCCGCCGCGAGCCGGTCGATGCGGTTCGTCATCGTGCCGGACGTCACCAGCGTCGCGCGCAGCAGCCGCCCCGGGCTCAGCTGGTAGGGCGCGCCCGCCCGGCGCAGCGCGGTGAGCACGTCGAACTCCCACGACTCCAGATCGTGCGCCACGAACACCGCGCGGCGGGCGCGGTCCAGGTGCCGGGCCAGCCGGGACACGCGGCTGAGGACCTGCAGCGGCCGCACGTCCAGGTCCGGACGTTCGGTGTTCCACGCCTCGACCAGCCTGTCGACCTCATCGCGCATCCCGCCAGCCTACCTGTCTCGACATCAAGACACACGCCCCGACCGAGGCGGGCTGATGGTCGAGGGCAGGGCCGCGGTGAGGAGCCTCGCCGCCGCCGGGGCCTGCCGGTGTCCCTCCCGGTAGACCGGCGTCCAGCGCGACATGTCGCCCACGTTGCCGCCGAACGCCTCCAGCGCCCGCTCATCCGGGACGATCCGGACATCGACCCCCGCGCCGTCCGACATGTGCGCGAGCGGCTCGACCACGACGACCGTTCCGGCGCCCTCCGCCAGCTCCGGGGCGGACCGGCCGCCGAACGCGCCGTCCATGTAGCGGCGGCCGCCGATCGTCACCGGCTCGGCGAACCCCGGCGCCGCGCTGCTCGCCGCGACCGCCGCCGACAGCGGGACGCCGCTCGCCGCGTCCCACACGACCGGTTCGCCCGCCGCGACGTCCACGCCGGTGATGAGCAGCCGGCCGGTCGGCCACGCGTCCGTCCCCACCAGGAAGCGCATGCTCGCGCGGTGCCGCTCCTCCGGGAGCGCCGCCGCCTCCAGCGCGAGCCGCCCGATGCGGCGCCGCACCTCGTCCGGGGAGAGGCCGGGATCGGCGCCGATCTCGAACGCGCGCGCCATCACCGACAGGTCCGCCGGCGGGCGGGGCCCGCCGCGCGGCGGCAGCTCCGCCAACTCGGCGAGGTCGCGTCCCGCCAGGATCGCCGCGCCCGCGATCGCGCCCGCCGACGTGCCGGCGACCACATCCGCGCCGGCCGGGTCCACGCCCGCCTCCCGCAACCCGGCCGCGAGGCCGAGCAGCCATGCCGTTCCCACCGGTCCGCCCGGCCCGAGCACCAGGGCCCATCCATGCGCGGTCATGACGGCGAGCCTAGGAACGCCCGGGGCCGCGGCGCATCGGCCATCGGGCCTAGGTCCCCCGGCGGTTCCCGCGACACGCCGCAGGATTCTTGACATCAAGATAAGAGCCGGGCATGCTGTGTCTTGATGTCGAGAGAAAAGCTGGCCGAGTGGGACCCCGCGCAGTACGCGCTCTTCGGGGGCGAACGCGCGCGGCCCTTCGCCGAGCTCGTCGCGCGCGTCGGCGTGCACCTCCGCGGCGCCGAACCCGCCCGCGTCGCCGACCTCGGCTGCGGCAGCGGCGAACTCACCGCCACCCTCGCCGCCCGCTGGCCCGGCGCCGTCATCGAGGCCCTCGACAGCTCACCGCAGATGATCGCCGAGGCCCGCGAGCACGAGATCCCCGGACGGCTCGCCTTCCGCGTCGGAGACGTCACCGCCTGGAAGCCCGACGGGCCCGTCGACCTCATCGTCTCCAACGCCGTCCTGCAGTGGGTCCCCGAGCACTCCGGCCTGCTGCTCCGGTGGGCGGACGCCCTCGCACCCGGCGGCCGCCTCGCCTTCCAGGTCCCCGGCAACTTCGGCGCGCCCAGCCACGTCCTGCTGCGCGAACTCTGCCGCTCCGACCGGTGGCGCGCCAGGCTCGGCCACCTCCAGCGGGACGCGCCCGTCCTCGACCCGGCCGGCTACCTCGACCTCCTCGCCCGGCACGGCTGCGCCGTCGACGCCTGGGAGACCACCTACGCGCAGGTCCTGCACGGCGACGACCCCGTCCTCGAATGGGTCAAGGGCACCGCGCTGCGGCCCGTCCTGTCCGCGCTCGACACCGGCGAGACCGCCGAATTCCTCACCGACTACCGGGACCGGCTCCGCCGGGCCTACCCCGCCGCCCCGCACGGCACCGTGTTCCCCTTCAGGCGGATCTTCGTGATCGCCACCCGGAACACCACCTAGACGGGATGCCGCCCGTCCGCCGTGGGAGGCGACTCGTTCCCCTGCGGTGTGCCGACTTCGGACGGGAGGGCGGCGTCCGCAACTCCCGGACTCGCGACCCGAGCCCGGCGACCCCTGGCCGGTGGCCGCCCGGACGAACTCCGGCGGCCACCGGTCGTCACGTCGACGGGTCGGCGATGCCGTCCAGCTCGCGGCGCGTCCGGCGCCGCTCCCGCTCCGCCCGCGCCGCCGCCTTCTCCTCGGCCTTCTCCGCCTTCGCCGCGGCCTTCTCCGCCGCCCGCTCCCGGCGCTCCTGCTCCTTGCGGCGCCGCCGCGGATCCAGCGACGGCTTCGGCTCCAGCGCCGCCAGGCCGTTCCAGGCGAGGTTCACCACGTGCGCGGCGACCTCCTCCCGGCGCGGCTTGCGGACGTCCAGCCACCACTGGCCCGTCATCGCGACCATGCCGACCAGCATCTGCGCGTACATCGGCGCGAACTTGTCGTCGTAGTCGTGCCGGTCGAACTCCTGCGCGAGGACGTACTCGACCTCGCCCGCTATCTCGCTGAGCAGGCTGGCGTAGCTGCCGGTGCCCGTCCCGCCGTGCGAGTCGCGGACGAGGATCCGGAACCCGTCCGGATGCCCCTCGATGTACTCCAGCAGCGCCAGCGCGGCCTTCTCCAGCTTCCCGCGGTAGTGGATCGCCGAGTTCAGCGCGTCGGTGACCAGCTTCAGCAGGCGCTCGAACTCGCGGTCGACGACGACCGCGTAGAGGCCCTCCTTGCCGCCGAAGTGCTCGTACACCACGGGCTTCGACACGCCGGCCGCCGAGGCGATCTCCTCCACCGACGTGCCGTCCAGGCCGCGCTCGGCGAACAGGGAGCGGCCGATGTCGAGGAGCTGCTCGCGGCGTTCCTTGCCGGTCATCCGCTTTCTGCGCGGTCTGGGAGCGGGTTCTGTCACGGGATCAATTGTGGCGGTCAAACCGCCTGCTTCGTGCGCTTCGCGGCCAGCCTGTCGCTGTTCGGCCACCGGACGTCGTAGGCCCAGCCCGCCTTCTCGAAGCCCTGGATGATCCGGGCGCTGATGTCGACCTGCCCCTTCAGCACCCCGTGCCGCGCGCAGGTCGGGTCCGAATGGTGCAGGTTGTGCCACGACTCGCCGAGCGACGGGATCGCCAGCCACCACACGTTCCGGGACTTGTCGCGCACCTCGAAGTCCTCGCTGCCGAAGGTGTGGCAGATCGAGTTGATCGACCACGTCACGTGGTGCACCAGCGTGATCCGGACGAAGCCCGCCCAGAACAGCGCGGTGAGGAAGCCCATCCACGACATCGTCACCAGCCCGCCGATCACCGCCGGCAGCAGGAACGACACCGCCACCAGCCCGGGGAACGCCAGATGGATGCGGCGGATGTCACGGTCGTTCAGCAGGTCCTTGGCGAACCGCTGCTTGGACGTCCGGTTGGCGTCGAACAGCCAGCCGTAGTGCGCCCACACCAGCCCCTTCGCCAGCGCCTTCCAGTCGTCGCCGAACCGCCACGGCGAGTGCGGGTCGAACTCCTTGTCCGAGTGCTTGTGGTGCCTCCGGTGGTCGGCGACCCACGTGATCACCGGCCCCTCGATCGCCATGCTCCCGGCCAGCGCCATGAAGATCTTCAGGCCCCGCTTGGCCTTGAACGACCCGTGCGTGAAGTACCGGTGGTACCCGACCGTGATGCCACCCGCGGACAGCAGGTAGAACACCGCCGTGAGCACGACGTCCGTCCAGCCGAGGAACCGGCCCCAGGCCAGCGGGACCACCGCGAACAGCGCCAGGAACGGCACGCCGGTGAACAGCGCGATGAGCACCCGTTCGGCGTTGCCGCGCGCGTCCGGATTGATCTCGGCCCGCGGTTGCCGTCGAGGAGGAGTATCCACGGTTGGAGCCGTTGCCATGCGTCACCACTTCCTGTGACTAGGGGAGCCTTACCTACGCCAACGTAACCTACGCCACCGTAAGTTGGACAGAGCCGAACGGTAAATTCGGTGAGAAACTGCCCCTCCAGCCACAAACCCCTCCACCGTCCCACCACCCGCGAGACAATGCCGAAGTGCCCCTCCCTCACCGCGAACGCCTGACCCGCGCCGGCTGCTCCCTCGCCGGCCTGTCGGTCGGGGACGCGTTCGGCGACCAGTTCTTCCTGCTCGCCAACCGGCACGTCTCCGCCGAAACGGGGGTACCGCCCGCGCCCTGGGCGTGGTCGGACGACACGGAGATGGCCTGCTCCGTAATGGACGTTCTAAACCAATTCCGACAAATCAACCAGGACGCACTGGCCGCGGCCTTCGCGGACCGCATGGACCTCCGCCGCGGGTACGGCGCCGGCGCGTTCGAGCTCCTGGAGCGGATCCGGGGCGGCCCTCTCCGCCGAGGTGACCCACGCCAACCCGGAGGGCATCGCCGGTGCCGTGGCGGTGGCCGTGGCCGCCGCCTACGTGAGCGGCCGCGCCGAGGTGGCCCCCGAGTCCGTGATCGAGGCGGCTCTCGACCTGATCACAACGGGCGAATACGTCCGCCGCGGCCTGGAGCGCGCCCGTCGCCTCCTCGGCAGGGCCCCGCGAGAAGCGGCCTGGGAACTGGGCAACGGCAGCCGCATCTCCGCCCAGGACACCGTCCCCTATGTCCTGTGGGCGGCGTCCACCCGCCTGGGCGACTATGAGGCCGCCGTCCGAGCCTGCGTAATGGTGGGCGGCGATATGGACACGACGTCCGCCATGGTCGGCGGCATCGTGGCGGCTCACCTGGGCCGCCCCGCGATCCCGGAACCGTGGCTGGAGGCGCGCGAGCCGCTCCCCGCGTGGCTGGAGATCGTCCCGGGGTGAGCGCGGGCGCTCGCGACACCCGGAATCGGGTGGGTCTCCCCGCGCGGGTGTCGGTATCGTTGAGGCCGGTCGGCTCGGGTCATTGCCCGAATCGTCCGCTTTGATCCGGCGTGGTGTAATTGGCAGCACAAGGGTTTTTGGTGCCCTTAGACAAGGTTCGAGTCCTTGCGCCGGAGCTGTCCGGGAGGTCCCCTGCCGGGTGGGCGGGGTGGGGGACGGGGTGACAGGTGGGGAGCGGGCGGTATCCTGCCCGTGTTGGGTGCGTTCCGGCCTGTCGTGGTGTGATCTCGCAGGTGGGCGCGTCCTAGACCGATCCCGTCCGCGATGCCGAGGAGCCTCCTTGTGAGTGCTGCGAGCCGACCGGCCGCCGTCATCGTTCTCGCCGCGGGCGAGGGCACCCGGATGAAGTCCCGCAAGTCGAAGGTCCTGCACGAGTTGTGCGGGCGCAGCATGCTGGGGCATGTGCTGGCCGCCGCGCGGCGGCTGGAGCCCGAGCGGCTCGTCGTCGTCGTCGGGCACCGGCGCGAGCAGGTCGTCGAGCATCTCGGCGCGCACGCGCCCGATGCCGAGGCCGTCGTCCAGGAGCACCAGGGCGGGACCGGGCACGCGGTCCGCATGGCGCTGGAGGAGACCGGGGCCCTGGAGGGGACCGTGGTCGTCACCAACGGCGACCACCCGCTGCTGCGGGGCGAGACGCTGCGGGAACTCGTGCGGGTCCACGAGGGCGAGGGCAACGCCGCCACCGTGCTGACCACCGAGATGCCGGACGCCACCGGGTACGGGCGGATGGTCCGGGCCGCGGACGGCAGCGTCGAGGCGATCGTCGAGCACAAGGACGCGACGGACGCGCAGCGGGCGATCAGCGAGATCAACGTCGGCATGTACGCGTTCGACGGCGCCCTGCTGGCGGACGCCCTGAAGCGGGTGACCACCGACAACGCCGGCGGCGAGGAGTACCTCACCGACGTGGTGGCGATCGTGCGCGAGGACGGCCACCGGGCCGGTGCGCACCTGGTCGCCGACTGGGTCGAGACCCAGGGCGTGAACGACAAGGTCCAGCTCGCGCAGGCGCGCAGGCAGCTGAACGACCGGATCCTCGAGGCGCACATGCGGGCCGGGGTGACGATCGTCGATCCCGCGTCCACGTGGATCGACGCCGATGTGACCGCCGAGCAGGACGCCGAGATCCACCCGGGCACGCAGCTGCACGGGAAGACGCATCTGGCCGAGGGGGCGCGGGTCGGGCCGGGGTGCACGCTGACCGACACGACGGTCGGCGAGGGCGCCTCGGTGATCAACGCCGTGTGCGTGGCGGCGGAGATCGGGGCCGAGGCCTCGGTCGGGCCCTACGCCTATCTGCGGCCGGGGACCAGGCTGGCACGGAAGGCCAAGGTCGGAACGTACGTCGAGACCAAGAACGCCGACATCGGCGAGGGCACGAAGGTGCCGCACCTGACCTACGTGGGCGACGCCGAGATCGGCGCGGGCTCCAACATCGGCGCGAGTTCGGTGTTCGTGAACTACGACGGTGTGGACAAGCACCGCAGCGTCATCGGGTCGCACGTGAAGGTGGGCAGCGACAACATGATCGTCGCTCCGGTGACGGTGGGCGACGGCGCCTACACCGCGGCCGGGTCGGTGATCGTCCAGGACGTCCCGCCTGGGGCGATGGCGGTCGCGCGGGCGCGGCAGCGCAACGTCGAGGGCTGGGTGGAGCGCAGGCGTCCGGGCACGCCGGCGGCCGACGCGGCCCGGCGGGCGAAGGACGACGCGGCCCGGCGGGCGAAGGGCGAGGACGAGGTCGCGCCCTAGCGCGGCCCGGTGCGGACTGCCCCGCCGCCGGGCGGGGACGCGGAGGACAGCGGCGTCCTCCGGCGACAACAGAGCATCCCGTGCGCCCGGTTCTTGTGGTGCGCGGGGGAGTGGGGACGACACCCCACGGGTAAGGCACGTTCCATTGAGGGGGAGTTGTCAGAGGTGAGTGGGATCAAAGCGAGCGGTCAGAAGAAGCTGATGCTCTTCACCGGCCGAGCCCACCCGGACCTGGCCAAGGAAGTCGCCGACAACCTCCACATCGAGTTGACTCCGACGTCGGCGTACGACTTCGCCAACGGTGAGACATTCGTGCGGTTCCTTGAGTCGGTGCGCGGTTCGGACGCGTTCGTGATCCAGAGCCACACGGCTCCCATCAACCAGTGGATCATGGAGCAGCTGATCATGGTGGACGCGCTGAAGCGCGCGTCCGCCAAGCGGATCACCGTGGTGGCGCCGTTCTTCGGGTACGCCCGGCAGGACAAGAAGCACCGCGGCCGCGAGCCGATCTCGGCGCGGCTGATGGCGGACCTGTTCAAGACGGCGGGCGCGGACCGGCTGATCACGGTCGATCTGCACACGGCGCAGATACAGGGGTTCTTCGACGGCCCGGTGGACCACCTGTTCGCGCTGGACCTGCTGGCCCGGCACTTCGAGAGCCGGCTGGACACCTCGCAGGTGACGGTGGTCGCGCCGGACGCGGGCCGGGTGCGGGTGACCGAGCGCTGGTCGGACCGGCTGGGCGGCGTGCCGATGGCGATCATCCACAAGAAGCGCGACCCGGACGTGGCGAACGAGGTGAAGGTCTTCGACGTCGTCGGCGAGGTCAAGGGCCGCACCTGCGTGGTGGTCGACGACATGATCGACACCGGCGGGACGATCGTGAAGGCGGCGGAGGCGCTGTTCGAGCAGGGCGCGGCGAAGGTCGTGGTCGCGGCGACGCACGGCGTGCTGTCGGGCCCGGCGGTCGACCGGCTGAAGAACTCGCGGATCTCCGAGGTGGTGCTGACGAACACGCTGCCGATCCCGGAGGACAAGCGGTTCGACAAGCTGACCGTGCTGCCGATCGCGCCGCTGCTCGCCCGTGCGATCAACGAGGTGTTCAGCGACGGTTCGGTGACGAGCCTCTTCGGCGGCCACAGCTAGACCTGCCGGGGTGGCGGGGGTCTCGGCGGGCTCTGGCATTTCGCGGCGCGGCGATCGGCTAGACTCTTTGAATCGCGCATGCCTCCGGGTCGTTCAGTGCGGTGCCGGCACAGGGGCCGCACTCCTCGGGGGACGCAACGAATCTTTGAGGCGCCCGCCCTTAGTCGGCGTGCGTGGATCGCCACTGTCCGTAGCGGACGTCCGACGCCGGACGGCCGTGGATCGCAACAAGCAGGGAGTTTTCGCCGTGTCCGAGGTACGCATTGCCGCCGAGCCGCGCACCGAGTTCGGTAAGGGTGCCGCGCGGCGCACCCGCCGGGCCGGCAAGGTGCCCGCCGTCCTCTACGGTCACGGCACCGACCCGCAGCACATCTCGCTGCCGGGGCACGCCCTGATGCTGGCGCTCAAGACCCCGAACGTGCTGCTGACCATCGATGGTCTCGGCAACGGTTCGGAGCTGGCGCTGCCGAAGGACGTGCAGCGCGACCCGATCAAGGGTTTCCTGGAGCACGTCGACCTGCTGCTGGTGAAGCGCGGCGAGAAGGTCGTCGTCGACCTGCCGGTCAACATCATCGGCGACGTGGTCCCGGGCGGCCAGGTGGCGCAGACGGTGGTGGAGATCTCCGTGGAGACGGAGGCGACCAACATTCCGGAGTCGGTCGACCTGGACATCGCCGGCCTGGAGGTCGACTCGCAGGTGCTGGCGAAGGACCTGAAGCTGCCGTCGGGGACGACGCTCGCGGCGGACGAGGACACGCTGATCCTGCAGATCCTCGACGCTACGGCGGCGACGGAGCCGGAGGCCGCCGAGACCGCGGAGGGCGAGGGCGCCGCCGCCGAGGGCGAGGGCGAGGCCGCCGCCGAGTAGGGCGGGCGGCGTCGCGCCGCATGGTTCTCTCATGGCCCCCGCGGGTGCGTGCGCACCGGCGGGGGCCGTGTCCATGCCTGGAGAGCGTCCGTGCATGGAGGACGTTCGTGCATGCCGGAGGAGGACGTTCGTGCGTGAGGAGTTCGGGTGAGCGCGGATCTCTGGCTGGTGGTGGGGCTGGGCAATCCGGGCCCCTCGTATGCGGGGAACCGGCACAACGCGGGGTTCATGGTGCTGGACGTGCTGGCGGCGCGGGCCGGCGGCCGGTTCAAGTCGCACCGGTCGCGCGCGGACGTGCTGGAGGGCCGGCTCGCGGGGACGCGGGCGGTGCTGGCGAAGCCGCGGTCGTTCATGAACGAGTCGGGCGGGCCGGTGAAGGGCCTGTGCGACTTCTACAAGGTGCCGGTGGAGCGGCTGGTCGTCGTCCATGACGAGCTGGACATCCCGTTCGGCGCGGTGCGGCTGAAGCGGGGCGGCGGTGACAACGGTCACAACGGCCTGCGGTCGGTGACGAAGTCGCTGGGGTCGAGGGAGTACCCGCGGGTGCGGTTCGGGGTGGGCCGGCCGCCGGGGCGGATGGACGCGGCGGCGTTCGTGCTGAAGGACTTCTCCGCGGCGGAGCGCAGGGACCTGGCCCTGGAGGTGGACCGGGCGGCGGACGCGGTGGAGGCGCTGATGCTGGACGGGCTCGCCGCGGCGCAGAACGTGTTCCACGCGGGTTGACCGGATCCGGCCACGATGGGGGCTGGACAGCGGTCGATCATGCCGCTGTGGTGTTCTTTTTGCTCGGCTTCCGGCCGGTTTGGTGGCGATGCCGGGGCTGAGTGGACGTTCCGCCCGTGACCAGGGCAATGTACCCCGTAAGATGCTGCTTCCAGTGAGGTTCGAGTTGCATGTGAACCTCGGGCGACGTATAGCCGTCTTCGGTGTGGACCGTGCTGTCGGGGCGCGCGTTACAGGGGATTGGTGAGTGTTCTATGGCCGTCGTTGACAAGGTCCAGGCCGCGTCATCGACCCGCCATGAGCAGAGGCGTGCGCAGTCGCCGAACTGGAGCGGGCGGTACCGCCGGGTCGCGAAGTGGCTCGACGTCCTCAGCATGCTGATGGCCGGTGTGATCGCGTTCGTGCTCCGCTTTCCGGGCGTGCCGACCGAGCTGAACGCGCCGTACGTGGCGCTGACCGTCGTCCTGCCCGTCGTGTGGCTGCCGACGCTGATGCTGTGCCGGGCCTACCAGCCGCGCTACATCGGGGTCGGGTACGAGGAGTTCCACCGGGTGATCCGGGCCGGGTTCATCCTGACGGCGACGGTCGCGATCCTGGCGTACGCGACGAAGACCGAGGTGGCGCGCGGGTACGTGGTGATGGCGCTGCCGCTCGGCACGTTCCTCGCCCTCCTCGCGCGGTACCGGCTGCGCAAGTGGCTGCACAAGAAGCGCTGGAACGGCCAGTGCATGCGGCGCGTGGTCGCGGTGGGGCACCGGACGTCGGTGTCCGACCTGATCCGGCTGCTGCGCAAGAAGCGCTACCACGGCATGGACATCGCGGCGGTGTGCCTGCCGCCGGCGCTGGCGGCGGGCGACGACGCGGTCGCCGAGGTCGAGGGCGTCCCGGTGCTGGGCGACTTCGCGCAGGCGGCGTCGGTCGCCGAGCGGATCGGCGCGGACTCGGTGGCGGTGCTGGCCTGCCCGGAGATGGACGGGGTGGCGCTGCGCCGGCTGGCGTGGCAGATCGAGCGCGACGACATCGAGCTGGTGGTGGCGCCCGCGCTGATGGACGTGACCGGCCCGCGGATCTCGATCCGCCCGGTGGCGGGGCTGCCGCTGCTGCATGTGGAGCATCCGGAGCTGGACGGCGGCCGCAAGGTGTTCAAGGGCCTGTTCGACCGCACGGCGGCGCTCGGCGGGCTGGTGCTGCTGAGCCCGCTGATGCTGATCGTCGCGTTCCTGATCAAGGTGACGAGCGCGGGCCCGGTGATGTTCCGGCAGGTCCGGGTGGGGCGCGGCGGCCGGGAGTTCACCGTGCTGAAGTTCCGCACGATGGTGGCCGACGCCGAGTCCCGCAAGGTCGAGCTGATGGCGGCCAACGAGAACGACGGTGTGCTGTTCAAGATCCGCGAGGATCCGCGGATCACCCGGGTGGGCCGCTGGCTGCGCCGCTACTCGCTGGACGAGCTGCCGCAGCTGTTCAACGTGGCGCGCGGCGAGATGTCGCTGGTCGGCCCGCGTCCGCCGCTGCCGGAGGAGGTCGCCCAGTACGGCGGCGACGTGTACCGGCGGCTGGTGGTGAAGCCGGGGCTGACGGGCCTGTGGCAGGTGAGCGGCCGCTCCGACCTGTCGTGGGAGGAGTCGGTCCGCCTCGACCTGCGCTATGTCGACAACTGGACGCTCGCCATGGACCTGCAGATCATGTGGAAGACCTGGTCGGCCGTCTTCCGGGGCTCCGGCGCCTACTGAGCGGGACCGGGCATCGGGGCGGCTCGGGTAGGCATGAGAAAGTAGACCGAACAGACCATTCGAGTCGGGAATGTGATCAGCGGATGAGGGATGTGGACGACCACGCGCTGGCGGCGGAGCTCGCCGGTGCGGCGGGGCGGCTGCTGCTCGGCGTTCGGGACGAGGTCGGCTTCGCGGACGCGCGCGTCCTGAAGGACACCGGCGACCTGCGGGCCCACGAGTACCTGATGGCGGCGCTGGCCGAGCGCTGTCCCGGCGACGCCGTCCTGTCGGAGGAGGGTCGCTCCTCGGTGGCGGGGAAGCGGGCGGAGGGCGACGACCGCGCCCCGACCCGCAACACCGCGACCGCCGAGCGGCTCACCGCCGGCCGGGTGTGGATCGTCGACCCGCTGGACGGCACCCGCGAGTTCTCCGAGGAGGGCCGCCGCGACTGGGCCGTCCACGTGGCGCTGTGGGAGCGGGACGCGTCCGGCCGGGGCCGGCTGGCCGCCGGCGCGGTGGCGCTGCCGGCGCAGGGCCTGACGCTGCGCACGGACGCGACGGGCGGCGCCGCGCTCGTCCGGACGGACGCGGGCGCCCCCGACCCGGTGACGGCCGGCCCGGTGCGGGCGCAGCCGCGCGAGGTGCCGCTGCACGTCCCGGCGCCGGACGCGGGCAAGCTCCGCATCGCGGTGAGCCGCACCCGCCCGCCCGAGTTCGTCCGGCGGCTCGCCGGCCGGCTCGACGTGGACGTGGAACTGGTGCCGATCGGGTCGGCGGGGGCGAAGATCTCCGCGGTGCTGCTCGGCGAGGTCGACGCGTACGTGCACGCGGGCGGCCAGTACGAGTGGGATTCGGCGGCGCCGGCGGCGGTGGCGCTCGGTGCGGGGGCGCACGCGTCCCGCGTCGACGGGTCGCCGCTGGAGTACAACCGGGAGGACCCGCGGCTCCCGGATATCCTGGTGTGCCATCCCGTGTCGGCGTCGATGCTGCTGTCCGGCATCGCACCCCTCCTCACCGAGGGGTACGGGGGGTCGTCCCCCCGCGGGGAGGCGCCGAGCGGCGCACTGCCCGACTGATCCGGGAGTGAATCGCGGCGGGCCGCGGTTCGACCCGGTGGGACACCCCGTCCCGTGACCATCGGTTGCATCTGCCAGACCAGCGTGGAGAGAGCCCCAGACCATGCAGCGTTCCGATTATCTGCTGTCGCAGTTGGACGTCCTCGAAGCCGAGTCGATTCACATATTCCGGGAGGTGGCGGCCGAGTTCGAGCGGCCGGTGCTGCTGTTCTCGGGCGGCAAGGACAGCCTGGTGATGCTCCGGCTGGCCGAGAAGGCGTTCTGGCCGGCGCCGGTCCCGTTCCCGGTGATGCACGTCGACACCGGGCACAACTTCCCCGAGGTGATCGAGTTCCGCGACCGGCGGGTCGGTGAGCTCGGCGTCCGGCTGGTGGTGGCGTCGGTGCAGGACGCGATCGACAGCGGCCGGGTGGCCGAGCAGAAGGGCCGCCGCGCGTCCCGGAACCGGCTGCAGATCGTGCCGCTGCTGGACGCGATCGAGGAGCACCGGTTCGACGCGGCGTTCGGCGGGGCGCGGCGCGACGAGGAGAAGGCCCGCGCCAAGGAGCGGGTGGTGTCCTTCCGCGACGAGTTCGGCCAGTGGGACCCGAAGAACCAGCGCCCGGAGCTGTGGAACCTGTTCAACACGAGGATCGAGCAGGGCGAGCACGTCCGGGTGTTCCCGCTGTCGAACTGGACGGAGCTCGACATCTGGGACTACGTCCGCCGGGAGGGCATCGCCCTCCCCTCGATCTACTTCGCGCACACCCGCCGCGTGTTCGAGCGCGACGGGCTGCTGCTGGACGCCGAGACGGGCTTCGCGCACCGCGGCGACGACGAGCCGGAGTTCGAGGCGACGGTCCGGTACCGGACGGTCGGCGACGCGTCCTGCACGGGCGCGGTGAAGTCGGCGGCGGCGACGCTGGACGAGGTGATCGAGGAGATCGCGGCGACCCGGATCACCGAGCGCGGCCAGACCCGCGCCGATGACCGGACCAGTGAGGCCGCGATGGAGGACCGCAAGAAGGAGGGCTACTTCTGATGGCCGGGAACGAGGAGCCCGCGGGCAAGCCGATGGACCTGCTGCGGTTCGCCACCGCCGGCAGCGTCGACGACGGCAAGTCGACCCTGATCGGCCGGCTGCTGTTCGACTCCAAGTCCATCTTCGAGGACCAGCTGGAGTCGGTGGAGCGCACCAGCACCGAGCGCGGCGAGGAGTACACCAACCTCGCGCTGCTGACCGACGGCCTGCGCGCCGAGCGGGAGCAGGGCATCACGATCGACGTCGCGTACCGCTACTTCGCGACGCCGCGCCGCAAGTTCATCATCGCGGACACGCCGGGGCACATCCAGTACACCCGGAACATGGTGACGGGCGCGTCGACCGCCGACCTGGCGATCATCCTGGTGGACGCCCGCAAGGGCATCCTGGAGCAGTCGCGGCGGCACGCGTTCCTGACGACGCTGCTGCAGGTCCCGCACCTGGTCGTGGCGGTCAACAAGATGGACCTCGTCGACTACGACCGGGCCGTCTACGAGCGGATCGTGGACGAGTTCACCGCGTTCGCGTCCAAGCTGGACGTCACCGACCTGACGTTCGTGCCCATCTCCGCCCTGCACGGCGACAACGTCGTCGAGCGCAGCGTGAACATGCCGTGGTACGAGGGCTCGTCGCTGCTGCACCACCTGGAGCACGTCCACATCGCGTCCGACCGGAACCTGATCGACGTGCGGTTCCCGGTGCAGTACGTGATCCGGCCGCACGCCTCGACCGACCCCGAGCTGCACGACTACCGCGGCTACGCGGGGCAGGTCGCGGGCGGCGTGCTGAAGCCGGGCGACGAGGTCGTGCACCTGCCGTCCGGGCTGACCACGACGATCACCCACATCGACGGCCCGTCCGGTCCGGTGGCCGCGGCGTTCGCACCGATGTCGGTCACCCTGCGCCTCGCCGACGACATCGACATCTCCCGCGGCGACATGATCGCGCGGCCGAACAACCGCCCCGAGGTCGCGCAGGACCTCGACGCGATGGTCTGCTGGATGACCCCGGACCGCACCCTGGCCCCGCGCTCCAAGCTGGTCATCAAGCACACGACCCGCACCGCGAAGACGGTGGTGAAAGCCCTGCACTACCGGCTGGACGTCAACACGCTGCACCGCGACGAGCAGGCGGAGTCGCTCGGCCTGAACGAGATCGGCCGCGTCTCGCTGCGCGTCACCCATCCGCTGTTCGTGGACGACTACGCCCGCAACCGCCTCACCGGCGGCTTCATCCTGATCGACGAGGCCACCGGCAACACCGTCGCCGCCGGCATGATCCTCGGCTCGCGCTGACCGGGCGCCGCGGGGCCGCCGGGCCCCGCGGCCCCGCGGCCCCGTGCCCCTCCATCCCCTCGAATCCCGGACCAAGGCAGGCCCTCGATGCCCCCATCCGTCGGCGTCGTCCTCCCGACGCACAACCGGCCGGAGCTGCTGCGCCGCGCGCTGGAGTCGGTGCTCGCGCAGGACTACGAAGGCGAGGTGCGCGCCATCGTCGTCTTCGACCGCGCCGAACCGGACGCCTCGCTCGCCGGCGACCGCGTCGAGGTCATCGCCAACACCCGGGAGCCGGGCCTGGCCGGTGCCCGCAACTCCGGCATCCTGGCGCTGGACACCGACCTCGTCGCGTTCTGCGACGACGACGACCAGTGGCTGCCCGGCAAGCTCGCCGCGCAGGTGAAGGCGCTCGAAGGGGAGCCGGACGCGGTGCTGTGCAGCTCCGGCATCCTCATCGACTTCGACGGGCGGGAGCTGCCCCGGCTGGCCGGAACCGGACGCGTCACCTACGACGCGCTGATCCGCGACCGGATGATGAGCGTCCACTCCTCCACCTACGTGGCGCGCCGCGAGCCGCTCATCGAGATCGGCATGGTGGACGAGACGATCCCCGGCAGCCAGGGCGAGGACTGGGACCTCGCGCTGCGCGCCGCGCGCCGCCACCCCGTCGTGAACGTGGACGAGCCCTACGTCCGCGTCCTGTGGGGAGTGACGTCGTACTACGCGCAGGCGTGGGAGACGAAGGTGGCGGCGCTGGAGTGGTTCCTGGAGCACTACCCGGAGATCGGCCGGGAGCCGGGCGCCGCCGGGCGCGTGTACGGCCAGCTGGCGTTCGGCTGCGCGACGGTCGGCCGCCGCAAGGACGCCCTCCGCTGGTCGGCGCGGGCGCTGAAGGCCAACCCGGCCGAGCGCCGCGTCCCGTTCGCGCTGGCCGTCGCGTCCGGTGTCGTGTCCGGGAAGCGCGTCCTGCTGGCGCTGCACACCCGCGGCCGCGGCATCTGACGCGACCCGCGCCGAATCCTGGGCTTTCGCCACCTTTCCCCATGTCGCGCCGGTACTGTCGGGCCCGTCGCAGTGCCTAGAAGGAGCCTCTCCGTGAACATCTCTTCCCGCCGCCTCGCCGCGTCCGGGGCGCTGGCGCTGGGCCTGGCGCCGGCGCTCGCCCTGACCGCCACGCCCGCGTTCGCGGGCACCGACCTCGACGCGGTCGCCGAGGGCATCACCGAGAGCGGTTACTACGTCGACTCCGGCGCCAAGTACTACCAGTCGGACGGCGCGCAGGAGCTGCTCAGGCACGCGCAGGGCCGGTCGGTGCCGGTGTTCATCGCGATCCTCCCGCCCGGCAACGACGCGGGGCAGGTCCTGCGGCAGCTGCCCGGCCTGATGAAGCGCAAGGGCACCTACGTGGTGCTGGCCGGGAACGAGCTCCGGGCGTCGTCCAACGCGCTGCCGCAGAGCCGGGTGAAGGCCGTCTACACCCGGGCCGTGCAGGGCAGCAAGGGCAAGCCCGACCTGGCGCTGCTGAAGTTCGTCCAGACGCTGCCGGAGTCGAAGTACGCGCCGCCGGAGCCCGGCAAGCCCGGCAACAACGGCAAGCCGGCCCCGGAGTCCACGAAGCAGCAGCAGGAGCAGGAGGAGCAGACGCTCGCGCAGTCGCAGCCGACCGCGCCGGCCGCGGGCTACGAGGCCGCGCCGGAGGACGACGGCGGCTCGATGACCCCGTACCTGCTCGGCGGCGGCGGCCTGGTCGTCGTCGCCGCGGCGGCCGGAGCCGGGTTCCTCCTGTGGCGCCGCCGCTCCGCGACTCCGGCACCCGCCGGCGCCGCCGCGTCCGCCGCGCCCGCCCCCGGAACTCCCGCGCCTGGGACTCCCGCGCCCGGAGCTCCCGCGCCTGGAGGCTCCGCGTCCGGAACTCCCGCGCCCGGAGGTTCCGCGTCGGGTGCTCCCGCGCCGCAGCCGCCCGCCCAGCAGCCGCCTGCGGCGGACGGCCCCAGGCCGCCGGAGCCCCCGGCGAACGACTAGGGGCTCATCGGCAAGCCTCCGGCGAGCGGCTAGGGGCTCATCAGCAGGATGAGGTGGCGCTCGCCGGCGCCGGCCGACAGGGCCCGGTCCGGTGCGGTGCCGTGCGCCATCACCACCGTGCCGGGACGGCTGCGGGGCACCCTGTTGCCGGAGCCGAGCTGGCCGCTGCCGCCCGCGCCCCAGGTCAGCGGCGTCCCGTCGGTGAGGATCGCGGCTCCGTAGGCTTCGCCCGCGAACACCTGGGCGACGCCGCGCAGCTTCGGGCCGTGGCTGCCGGCGACCGCGACCGGGGTGGCGCGGAGCTTCACCGACCGGTCGCCGAGCTGCCCGGCCGTGTTGTTGCCCCAGGCGACGACCGTGCCGTCCTTGCGCAGCGCGTAGTTGTGCTTCTCCGCCGCGCTGATCCCCGTGACGCCGCCGAGGGCGCCCTTGCCGCCCACGCCGGACACGAGGCCGGGGGTGAGGCGGTCGCGGCGCGATCCGTCGCCGAGCTGGCCGAGGTCGTTGTGGCCCCAGGAGGCGAGCCGCCCGTCCCGCAGCAGCGCCAGGCCGTGCTGCCCGCCGATCGCGATGCGGGTCACGCCGCCCAGCCGCCGGGCGCCGTCCAGGCCGCGCACCGGCACCGGCAGGGCCCGGTCCCGGCGGGTGCCGTCGCCGACCATCCCGTAGTCGTTGGCGCCCCAGGCGAGCACCTGCCCGTTGCGGCGCAGCACCAGCTCGGTGTGGCCGTCGGCGGCGATCGCGGCGACACCGCCGAGCGGCCTGCGGCCGTCCGGCGCCCGCACGGTCGTGGGCACCCGCGGGCTGGTCCGCTTGCCGGTGCCGCGCTGCCCGGACGACCCGTCGCCCCAGGTCACGACCGTGCCGTCGGAGCGCAGCGCCATGGAGAAGTCATTGTTGGCGCTGATCGCGACGACGCCGTCCAGCGTGCCGGAGCGGCCGTCCGGCGCCCGGACGGGGACGGGGACGCGGCTGTCGTGCCGGGTGCCGTTGCCGAGCTGGCCGTGGTCGTTGGCGCCCCAGGCGACGACCTTGCCGCCGTCGAGGACGGCCAGCGAGTGCCGCCCGCCGCCGGCGACGGCGCGCACCCGGTCCAGCCGGCCCTGCCCGCCCACGCCGGTGACGGGGGCGAGCTTGAGGTCGATGGTGTCGCCGGGGCGGCCGAGCTGGCCGTGGTCGTTGAGGCCGCTCGTCCACACCACGCCGGTCTCCGTGCCCGCCGACCCGGCGGCGGGCGGCGGGGACGACGGCGGTGCCGCGTCGGCGGTCCCGGACCCGCCGCACGCGGCGGTCAGCACCGCCGGGACGGCCAGCAGCGCGGCGGCGGTGCGGCGCGCGGGCGTCATGCCGTGCGGACGCAGGCGAACAGGTGCCTGGCGTAGTTGTCCTCGTAGGGCGGGCGGGCGTCCTCGTCGGGGCCGAGGTCGATGATCTCGTCGAAGCCGGTGTTCTCGCGCAGGAACCGCGCGACGCGCGGCGGGTCCCAGCCGCGCAGCGACTCGGCGAACCAGGCCTCGTTGTCCTGCCCGGTGTCGAAGAACAGCACCCGGCCGGTGGCGCGGTCCAGGAGCCGGATCAGCTCCTCGGCGCCGACGGAGCCCCGGCCGAGGACGAAGTGGTGCAGGAGGCTGAAGCACGACACCACGTCCCAGCGGCCGGCGTCGTGGCCGCCGAGGAACTCCACGCAGTCGCCGGTGGCGATGGCGCCGTCCGGGAGCCCGTAGATCGCCTGGCCGAGCGGGACGGCGAGCGGGTCGCGCTCGATGCCCTCGGCGTCGAAGCCGCGCTCGGCCAGCTGGGCGACGAACCAGCCGTAGCAGCTCGCGACGTCCAGGTAGCGGCCGCCGGTGATGCCGCGCTCGCCGAGGAACGCGTCCATCTTGGCGAGCCGGTCGGTGCACTGCCGGACGGTCGTCCAGCCGGACCGCAGCTCGGGCGCGTCGATCGGCTGGTACAGCTCGTGGGTTCCGTCGAGCCAGCTCATCTTGAGCAGCAGGTCCTGCAGGGGAGTGGTGACGGGCAGCCACTTGGCGACGACGTTGGCGCCGTCGGCGCCGCTCATCGCGGCGATCGCGAGGCGGTGGTGGCCGTCGAGGATCTGGTACTGGTCGGAGCCGCGGACGGGCGCGACGAGGACCGGGTCCTGCGGGCCGCTCTGCTGCGGCCGGGGCGCGCCGCCGGGCGCCTCCTCGCCGCGGTGGCGGGCGATGAACGCGCGGGCCGCCGCGAGGACGCCGGCGGGGTCGGTGCCGCCGAAGTAGGTGCCGCCCGCCTCGATGCAGCGCAGCCCGAGCCGCCCGTAGCCGCTGTCGAGGATCTGCTCGTCGGCCAGGTCGCCGTGCTCGTCGGCGAGGCGGAGCAGGGCGACGTGCGGGCCGTCCAGGAACGGGGTGGACGGCCACAGCAGGTCGCCGGTCCGGTCGGCGAACTCGCGGGCGGTCCAGCCGCCCTGCGCGCCCACGAGGAGCTGGTCGAACCGGACGGGCACCTTCCACGGGCGGCGCAGCACGGCGGTGGACACCGCGACGCGCGCCGCGGCCGGGATCGGCAGGGAGCGCCCGGCGTCGACCAGCCGCCCGTACACCGGGCCGCTCGGCGCGAGGCCGCTCTTGCGCAGCACCGCGCGGGACTTGCGGCGTACTTGGTCAATTCCCGTGGGCATGCATGCTCCTGGCAGGTGTCGTGTCCGCCGGCGCTTGCGGCGGCGTCGTTTCCATCGTCGGCGTGCCGGGGGCCGGCGGCGCGGTGGCGCCCGCGGGCCCGGGTGCGGCGCGGCCTCGCCGCCCCGGCAGCAGGGAGGCGAACGCGGTGAGGGACAGCCGCTCGCGACCGACCCAGAGTAGGGCAAAGTACAGGATGGCGCCGGGCACCAGGCCGCAGGCCAGCGCGAGGGGGCTCGAGCCGGCCGCGAACCGGACGGCCAGCGGGATCGCGGCGAAGCTCAGCAGCGCCGAGCCGCCCGCCCAGAACAGCCCGGCGCTCGCCGGGGACATCCCGAGGATCCGGCGGACCTGGACGAGGGCGAGCAGCGTCCGGACGAGCAGCGCGCAGGCCCGCGCCGCCGCCGCGCCCGCGATCCCGAACGGCGGGATCAGCAGCACGTTCAGCACCAGGTTCACGCCGAGCGCGGTGCTCTGGTTGACCAGGCTCAGCCCGCTGCGGCCGGCCATCAGCAGCATCACGTCGCGGGCGCCGGTCGCGGTCGCCACCAGCATCGCCATCGCCAGGATCACGGTGACGACCTCGCCCGTCCCGCGGTAGCCGTCGCCGAACGAGCCGACGTACACCGGCGCGCCGACCGCGATGGACAGGTGCACCGGCCAGGCGAGCGCGAGGTTCCAGGACGCGCAGACGGCGAAGACGCGCTGCGCGCCGGCCCGGTCGGCGAGGGCCATCAGCCGGCTCACCGCGGGCTGCATGACGTTCTGCACCGCCTGGGTGGCGAGCTGGCTGATCACGATGAACCGGGTGGCGGCGGTGTAGACGGCCGCCTCGCGCGGCGAGCTGAGCGCGGCGACCAGCACGATGTCGGCGCGCTGGAACGCCGTCTGGCAGATCTGCGCGAACGCGCGCGGCGCGGTGAACCGCCAGAAGTCGCCCACCAGCGGACGCAGCCCGGTGGCGGGCGCGGCGGCGGGCGCGGTGGCGGGCGCGGCGGTGGGCGCGGGTGCGGCGGCGCGGCCCGCGCGGCTGATCTTCCGGTACCACAGCGCCGCCAGGACCAGGCAGGGCAGGTACGGTGCCGCCCAGGCCAGCGCGAGCCAGACCGCGTCGTCGGACAGGACCGCCGCCGCGATCACCCCGGCGACCTGCAGCGTCTGCCGCAGGATCTTGTCGACCAGGACGGTCGGCCGCATCGAGCCGTGGCCGCGCGTCGCCGCCAGCAGCGCGTCGTGCGCGCCGGCCAGCGGCAGGAACAGCGCCAGCGCCCGCACCATGTCCACGGCCTGGCCCGGGTCGTCGGCGCCGATGTGGCCCGCCGTCCACGGGGCGGTGGCGGCGAGGACGAGCGCGGCGAGCGCCGCCGTCGCCGCGACCGGGACCAGCGCGACCGGTACCGTGCGGCGCGCCGCGGCCCGGTCGCCGAGCGCGAGATAGCGGGGCAGCCAGCGCAGCAGGCCCGCGTCGGTGCCGAGGCCCGACACCGCCTGCAGGATGATGAACAGCGACGTCGCGGCGAAGAACGTGCCCGCGATGCGCTGCGAGTACAGGTGCGCGACGAGGAAGACCAGCGCGAGCCCCTGGACGCCGGCGACGGCGGCGCCCACCAGGTTGAGGGCGCCGCCTCTGGCCAGCCTGTTCAGATTGGGGCCGCCGGCCGGGGCGGGTTCAGGAGCCGGCATGCCGCCCGGCCTTGTGGGCGGCCTTGCCGTAGCGGGGCGTGACGTCGCCGGACGGCGGCGGGCCGTCGGCGGGGTCGTCCGGCAGCTCGGGCGGCATGTACTTGGAGATGTCCTCCTGGGTCCGCGTCGAGGCGGACTCCAGCGCCTGCTCCGCCTCGGTCTGCTCGGCGGCATCGGACTGCCCTGCCTGCCCGGACTGCCCGGCCGGCTCGGTTCCAGTCCCCAGCGCGGCGTCGGCCGGCGGGACGGGCTTGGGCGCGACGGGCTTGCCCGGGCCGGACGGAGGGTCCAGCGACGGCGGAGTCGGCCGCCGCGTCCCCGGCGGCAGCGCGCCGCGCCCGCCGGAGCCCGGGCGGGCCGGTGCCCGCAGGGTGTCGCCCGGCATCGGCGGCTGCTTGATCTGGGGCAGTGCCTGCGTGGTCACGGTCGAGGACTCGGCGGCGTCCTGGTCGTCCTCGTCGCGCGGCATCCCCGGCCAGTAGCCCTTGTCGTCGTCGCGGTCGGCGCGCCCGCCGTCGCCGGGCTGCTCCTCCGCCCACGCGGGGGAGCCCTCGGAGGCGGTGTGCCGCTCGCCGCTGCCGCGCGGGTCGCCGGCGCGGGACTCGACCGCGCGGGCCTCCCTGGCCCGGGGGTCGGCGGCGCGTCCCCGGCCGGCCGGCGCCGGCCCGCCGGGCTGCCGCGCCGCCGGCGGGCCCTGCCGCGGCGCGCGTCCGCCGCGCTGCTCCGGCGGCTCCAGCAGGGCGCCCAGCACGGTGACGCCGGCGCGCTCGGCCTCCACGTACGCCTGGCGGAGCTCCTCCCGGGTCGTCACGCCCTGGTTGGCGACGAGGACGACCGCGTCCACGAACGTGCACAGCGCCTGCGCGTCCGCGTCGTGCAGGCTCGCGGCGTTGACGACCACGTACTCGCTGCGGCGGCGCAGCACCTTCACGGTCTCGCGCATCCGCGGGCCGCTGAACCGGTGCGCGGCCTCCTGGGCGCGCGGGCCGCGCGGCAGCAGCCGCAGCTGCGAGTCGGTGTGGATCAGCAGTGTCGCCGGGTCGGTGCCGCTGAGCAGCGTGTCCGACAGGCCCTTGCCGCCGGGGCGGGCGCCGAACAGCGTGCTGACGTCGGCGTCCTCGGTGGTCGCGTCGATCATGATGGTCTTGGCGCCGGCGAACGCCAGCGAGACCGCGAGGTTGGCGCTGGCCAGCCGGGCGCTGCCGCCCGGGGTGGCGCTGGTGACCAGCAGTGCCACGGGGGTCTGCGGCGCCGTCGCCACGACCGCGGCGCGCAGCCGCCGGTACGCCTCGCCGACCGGGCTCTTGGGTGCGCTGACCAGGGCGAGGGTGTCGCCGGGCGGGCCGCCCGCCGGGATGGCGGACAGGGTGCGGACGCCCATCGCCTCGATCGCCTCGGCGTTGCGCAGCCGCTGGTTCAGCCGCTCGCGCAGCAGCACGACGGCGAGCCCGATGACGACGCCGCCGACCAGGCCGCCGGCCCCGAACGCCGCGGTGCGGATCTGGCCGGGGCCGTCCGGCGCGCCGGCCGGGGTGATGACCTGGCCCGGGCTGATGGGGGTGCTGCCGATGTCGTTGGCCTGCTCGTCGATCACGCCGAGCTGGTTGGTGTAGGCGGTGACGCGCTGCTGGAGGGTGGCGCGCTTGGCGCCGGCGGTGGCGGCCATCTCCCGGTTGGTCTTCAGCAGCTGCCGCTGGACCTTGTCGGCCTGCGCCTTCAGCTTGGTGAGCTGGTTGTTCACCACGTCCTGCGCGCGCTGCTGCCGGTAGGCCAGGTAGGCGTCGGCGAACGCCTGCGCGCCGGCCCGGGCGTTCGCCGAGTTCGTGGCCGTGTAGGTCAGGTTGAGCACCTGCGTGTTCGGCGGGACCGCGACCGCGATCTCGCCCTCCGGCTCGTGCCCGAGCTTCTGCGCGGCGATCTTGGCGACCCGGTCGGTGGTGACCAGCTGGGCCTCGGTCTGCAGGTTGACCAGGTCGTCGCCGCGGCCGTCCGGCGAGTACGGGTTGCCCTCCAGCGGGCTGACCAGCACGGTCGCGGTGGCCTGGTACGGCGCCGGCAGCACGAGCGCCGCGGCGACGCCGGCGGCCGCGCCGGCGACGGCGAGCAGGATCAGCAGCGGCACGTACCGCCGCAGCAGCGACAGCAGCTGCCCCTGCTGCGGGTCGGCCGTCTGGTCAGCTCCCACGACGATCCCCCTCAATGATCCGGGTCGTGCTGGACGGACAGTTGGTCACGACTTTATCCGTGCTTGGCGCGGGTCCGGTTTCGTTCATCTCAACCTCGTGGGGAGCCGGGGCCGGGACTCGCGGCCCGGCGGAGGGGGACGCCCGGGCTCTGCCTGGTCAGCACGATGCCGCGGGCCGGGTTGGCGGACTGGTCGAGCGCGAGGACGCCGCGCGCCACCTCGCGGTCCAGGGCCCGGCCGCGCTCCACCACGACCAGGGTGAGGTCGCTGGCGGCGGCCGCGCTGATCGTGTCGGCGGCGTTGATGTCGGGCGTGGTGATGACGACGATGCGGGATTCGCGGCCCGCCTTGTCGACGGCGCGGGTGAGCTGCCGGTCGTCGTCGCTGCGGACCAGCCGGACGCCGAAGGCGCGCGGCCGCGCGGCGTCCGCGGGATCGCGCTCCTCGCCGTCCCTGCGGATCCGCAGCACGGTGGTCGGCGAACCGCCCTCGGTGCACAGCTCGGCCAGTTCGTAGGCGACGGCCGTCCCGGCCTCGGCGGGGACGCCGGCGACGAGGACGGTGGTGGCCTCGGCGTCGAAGACGAGGTTGCGCAGCCGCCGGCAGATCTCGCGGTGCCCGCCGCCGAGCGCGGCCGACTCCACCATGATCGGCAGCTGGGTGTGCAGCCGGACGTCGGCGGGGCGCCGGATGCGCCGCGGCCGGCGGTCGATGAGCAGGGCGAAGGCGACCCAGCCGAGCAGGCCGACGCCGATACCGCCGGCGAGGGCGACGTCCCGGCCCGCGTCGTCGCGGCCGGCGGGCAGCTCGGCGCCGCGCAGCACCTCGCCCGGCTGCACGACCTTGCTCTCCAGCCCGGAGATCTGCTTCTGCACCTCCTTGATCTGCTTCATGATCTCCTGGCGGCGGGTGCGGGCCGTCCTGCGGTTGAGGTCGTCGTCGTCGCCGGGCAGGGCCCTGAGCTGCCGGTGCAGCAGGGTGAGGTACTTCTCCAGCGACTCGCGGTTGCGCTGCTGGACGCCGCCGAGGATCTGCTGCCGCAGATCGAGGTAGGCCTCGGCGACGGCCTGGGCCCCGGAGCGCGCCGCCTCCGGCGACCCGGCCCGCACCCCGATCGTCAGCACGTGCGTGGCGTTCGGCACCGCCAGGTCGATGCGGTCGCGCAGCTCCGCGCGCGGCGCGTGGAAGCCGGGGAACGTGGCGAGCCGGCGCAGCACCTCCTCCGACCAGACGAGCTGCGCCTCGGTGTCCATCGTGGTGTCGCGGGGCTCGCGCTCCTTCGGGTTCAGCGGCCGTCCCGGCGTGTACCCCGGGTGCAGCGACACCGGCGGCGCCAGCACCGAGATCCGCGCGGTGTACGTCGCCGGGGTCAGCGCGATCTTCGCGGCGCCGAGCGCGCCGCCGGCCAGCAGCGCGATCAGCAGCGCCGCGAAGTGCCGCCGGACCGCGCCCGCGAAGCGGGTGACCGGGATCGAGTCCGGTGCGAGCGGCGGCTCCGCCTGCACGCTGGACGGGCCGAGGGTGCGCTTCCTCATCGCGGTGCCGTGTTCATCGTCGTGCCGTGTTCATCGCCGGGTCATCGCCGTCCTTCTCGCCGCCACGCCGGTTCGGCGCCGAGGAGGGCGGCGAGCTTGTCGTCGTAGGGGGCGAAGTGGCCGGCGAGGCGGCGCTGCAGGGCGTCCGGCAGCGGGGATCCCGGCCGGGCGTTGTGCTGCTCGAACGACGCGGGCCGCCAGCGCGGCAGGCCGAGGAACTCCACGATGGAGTCGTAGCAGGTCTCGGGCTCGGCGAAGAAGTCCTCGGCGTACCGCACCAGGACCCGGTCGCGGCCGAACAGCTCGAAGAGCCGCTCGATCTGGTCGGCGTACTGGCCGCGGTCGAGGTAGGAGTGGTGCCGGTGGCCGTGGCTCACGTACGCCGGGTCGGCCCTGATCTTCTCGACCTCGCCGGCCAGCCGCTCGGCCTCCAGGTCCAGTGCCCGCTCGAACGGCTCGGTCTCGAACCCGCGCGCCAGTTCGTGCTTGTGCGCCGAGTAGGCGCGCACCACCGGGTCGCGCAGCAGCACGATGAGCTTCACGCCGGGCAGGTCGCGGGCGATACGCTCCGGCGCCAGCGGGTGGTGCATGTAGTAGCCGGCGGACTCGAACGCCATCGGCGCGGCCCCGTCCAGGCCGGCTGCGTCCAGGCCGGCCTCGGCGAGGGCGGCGGCGGCGCGGCGCTCGGCGAGCGACCGGACCGGGAAGTGCCCCCGGTACCAGGACAGCCCGCGCGGGTAGTTGACGTCGAAGTAGTGCACGCCCTTGTGGAAGTTCGGCTGGACGGTCGCCGGGTGCGCGGCCAGCGCCCGGAACAGCGAGGTCGTGCCGCCGCGCTGGGTGCCCACCATGAGGAAGTCCGGCAGCGTCCGGGCGCCGGACGTCAGCCGCCCGCCGGCGCGGGTCGCGGCCCGCCCGGCCTCCTTCACCCACTGGGGGGCGTCGCGGCGTGAGATCACGAGATCCTCCCGAGGTCGGTGTGCAGCAGGTCGAGCAGCCGGTCGGCGTCGGCGCGCAGCGGGCCGCCGATCGGCTCCTGCGCGGCCAGCAGGTAGCGGCGGCACAGCTCCAGCAGGTAGAGCCGGACGGTGGCGCCGGCGGCGACGCCGGTCAGGCCGAGCGGCCCGAGCGCGGCCGCGGCGCCGTCCGGCCAGGCCGCGTAGGGCGGCCCGGACGCGGTGCGCATCGCCTCCTGCAGCCGGTAGTGCAGCAGGTCGAAGCCGTTCGGGACGCCGCGCGCGAAGCGCTCCCAGTCCCACAGCCGCAGCACGCCGCGGTGCCAGGCCATGTTCCACGGGGTCCAGTCGCCGTGCCAGGCGCCGAAGTCGAGGGGCAGGTCGCCGTGCGCCTTCCCGACGCCCTCGACGACCTCGCCGAACACGGCGCGCCGCGACTCGTCGACGACCTCGGCGGGGCTCGCGGCCATGCCGTCCCAGTAGGCGCTGCCGCGCAGCGGCGTCCGCTCGGTGCCGCCGACCTCGAACAGCGCCCGCATCTGCGCGATGGGGGCCCGGCCGCGCGGGCGCCAGCCGAGCGCACTGGTGGGCAGCGGCTCCAGGACGAGCAGGTCGAGGTTCCGCCACGTCCCGTGGTGCAGCGCCTTCGGGACGTGCAGCCGCGCCCGGTCCAGGTGCGCGTCCAGGTAGCCGAGGGCTTCGGCCTCCCCGGCCAGCAGGCCGCGGGCCGTGCCGGTGTCGCCGACCTTCACGAACGCGACGGGCTCGCCGCGCGGCGACATGACGTGCAGGATCGGCTTGCGGTTGGCGCGCGCGCTGCCGAGGCCCACGCTGACGACGACGGGGCGGCCGAGCAGCTCGGCCAGCCGGTCCTCGACGGAGGGGCCGCCGCCGGTGATGCGGAGCCGGTCCCGCAGGGTCCGCTCGGGCAGGCCGGTGCGGACGGCCGCGGCGGTGGCGGCGCGCGAGGCGCGCTGCTTGACGCCGAGGTCGTGGCTGTAGCGGCGCAGCGCGGTGGCCGTGGCGCGGGGCAGGCCGGCCGGGACGAGCAGCCGCGGATGGCGGGCGTCCGGCAGGAACGCCAGCTCCCGGCGCGCGCCGGCGGACTCCCCGGGGCCGGCGGCCTCGACGGCCGCGCCCGGCCACAGCTCCGCGACCGCGGCGGTCCAGGCCGCGCGCGCGTCGTCCCCGCTCACTGCGCCTCCTCGACGGTCAGCGCCTGGGCGCGCGGCCGCGGGACCGGCGCGGCGTGGGCGTCCCGCCTGGCCCGCCACATCAGGGCCACCGCGATCATCACCGTGTACAGCGGAACCTCCACCATGTCGTAGGTGATCATGAAAAGGGTGCAGGCGATCAGCACGCAGCAGCCCGCCAGCGAGTAGGCGCCGCGGTCCCGCCAGTGCCGCAGGAACCGGATGGCGAAGAAGGCGCAGAACGCGATCGTCCCGACGATGCCGTTGGCGAAGATGAGCAGCCACACGTGGCCCTGGGTGCCGAGCGGCGGCGAGCCGCACGCCTTGCAGCCGACCCGGTCGCCGCCCGAGACCTGGCCGAGGTCGCCCTGCACGTTGCGGGTCGAGCCGAAGCCGACCAGCGGCGAGCCCATCAGGGCGCTGCGGGTCGTCTCCTCGGCGAGCAGCGTGCGGCGGTTGTTGCTGTGCGGGTTCTCCAGCCGGTCCTGGACGAGGCCGGGCAGCGGCGACAGCGCCACGAAGATCGCGCCGGCGGCGGCCAGCCCGGCCGTCCAGGCGATGACCCGCGGCCCGCCCACCTGCAGGAGCTTGAGGACGCCGAACAGCCCGATCGCGCCGAGCGCGCCCCACAGGCCCCGGTTCAGCGAGTACACGACCGGCCACAGCGACGCGACGAGGACGGCCAGCCCGAAGACGCGGCGCCGCATCCTGGCCCGGACGATCCACGTCAGCAGGAAGTAGGGCAGGAAGAAGGCGTAGGCGGCGCCCCAGGTGTTGGCGTAGGCGAACGGCGCCATCGGCCGCGACTGCTCGAAGCCGAGGATCGACTCGATGTCGGCGACCTTCGGGTGCACGATGTCGCGGATGAAGGAGTTGTCGGCGAGGCCCTGCGGCAGCACCATCTCCACCGGCGAGGTCAGCTGGACCGAGGGGAAGAACGAGCCGACGATCCCGCCGATCGCCGTCACGATGAACATGTAGCCGAGCAGGCGGCCGACCTTCCCGGACGGCAGCTCCCGCTCGCTCATGTTGCCGATGTAGAGCAGCACGATCGTGAACGACAGGTACCAGGCGAGCCGGTAGCCGTACACGAGCAGCCGGCTGAACCCGCCGCCGGGCTCGGCCAGCGGCGCGTCCGCCCACAGCACGAGCACGCCCAGCACGACCCAGACCAGGAAGAACAGCCAGGCGCCGAACCCGCTGGGCGCGACGAGGGTGCCGCGGCGGCGCCACAGCGTCATGGCCATCGGCACGCTGATGAGCAGCAGCACCACGTTGGCCAGGCCGAGGAGCCACCACACCGGGAACCCGAGCAGCGCGACGCTGAGCGGCCAGCCCGGCCGCAGCCGCCACGGCAGCAGCCGCGGCGGCGCGAGAGGCGTGCTCCCCGCGATCCCTCGCATCCCGGCCAATCACCGCTCCGTTCCCTGGACGCGCCGTGTTTCCTGGACGCACCGTGTTCCCCTGGACGCGCCGTGTTCCGCCGGACGCGCGGACCGCGCCGGACGCGTTGCCGCACGATGCGGGACGCACGGCCGCCCGCAGGGGGCGGCGGCGTGCCGTGGCCGGTTGCGGCCACCGATTCCGGTCGTCCGGTAAGGCCCGCGAACCGTCCTCCCGAGGTGCGCAGCGTACCCGCTGGGCGTGCCGGACGTGTCCCGCGGTGCTGCGAGGCATGACCGGACCGGCCGGACCGGATCCCGTTCGGTAGTTGAAACCGAAACGTTAGTGATCAAAGAAGCAGGTCAAACGGGGCGCCGCTACGATTGCCCGGCGCTGTACGCCGTTAGCCGCACAATACGGTTTTTACGTCTACTTGGCACGGAGGGGTCGATGGGCAGACGCAGGTGGGGGGCGCTGGCCGCGGGGGCCGCACTCGCGCTGGGCACGCTGACGGCGAGTTTCGCCGTCGCCGTCCCGGCGCACGCCGATCAGCGCGGATCCGAGCCGGGTCACGGCCGCGTCGTCAACGCCGATCCGGCGAACTACACACCGAACGTCGTGGACGGCGACGTCAAGTCGATCGTCAAGATCGGCGGCAAGATCTATGTCGGCGGGTCCTTCACCCAGGTCAAGGAAGTGGGCGCGAACAAGCCCACCCTGACCCGCAACCGGCTGTTCGCGTTCGACCCCGCCACCGGCGCGATCGACCCGAACTTCACGCCCAGCCTCAACAAGGGCGAGGCCAGCGTGCTGCTGCCCGCGCCCGACGGCCAGTCCGTCTACGTCGGCGGCAACTTCAGCGAGATCAACGGCGTCCGGCACTTCGTGCTCGCCCGGCTCAACGCCCAGACCGGTGCGCCGATCGACACCTTCGACCCGCAGCTGGACGCCCGGGTCCGCGACCTGCGCTTCGCCGGCGGCCGGCTGTACGTCGCCGGCACTTTCGCCACGGCGGGCGGCTCCCCGCGGGCCGGCCTCGCGACGCTGAACCCCACCACCGGCGCCCGCGACGACTTCGCGAACATCGACCTCTCCGGCACGCAGACCGGTGACGGCGTCACCCAGATCTACAAGATGGACATCAGCCCCGACGGCTCGAAGCTCGTCGGCGTCGGCAACTTCAGCTCCGTCCTCGGCAGCACCCGGCGCCAGATCGTCATGCTCGACCTCACCGGGCCGTCCGCGCAGCTCGCCAACTGGGACACCACCCGCTACGGCGACCAGTGCTCGCAGTCGTTCGACACCTACATGCGCGACGTCGAGTTCTCCCCTGACGGCAAGTTCTTCGTCGTCACCACCACCGGCGCCTACGGCGGCTCCGCCAAGCTGTGCGACACCCAGGCCCGCTGGGAGAGCGGCGCGACCGGCGCCGGCCAGCAGCCCACCTGGGTGAACTACACCGGCGGCGACACCACCTACGCCGTCGAGATCACCGACACCGCCGTCTACACCGGCGGCCACTTCCGCTGGGCCAACAACCCGTTCGCCGGCGACCGCCCCGGCCAGGGCGCCGTGTCCCGCGAGGGCATCGTCGCGCTCGACCCCGCCAGCGGCCTGCCGTTCAGCTGGAACCCCGGCCGCGACAAGGGCGTCGGCGTGTTCGACATGCTCGCCACCGACGAGGGCCTGTGGATCGGCAGCGACACCGACAACGTCGGCGGCGAGTTCCATCAGAAGCTCGCGCTGTTCCCGCTCGCCGGCGGCAAGGCCGTCCCGGCGTACAGCACCGGCGCGCTGCCCGGCAACGTCTACTCCGGCGGCGGCATCGGCCTCGGCGCGGAGAACTACCTGCGGCACCGCACCTTCGACGGCACCACCGCCGGCGCCGAGGTCGCCGACGACCCCGGGGGCGTCGACTGGCGGTCCGCGCGCGGCGCCTTCATGGTCAACGGTGAGCTGTTCTACGGCGGGTCCAACGGCACGTTCAACCGCCGCACGTTCGACGGCACCACGCTCGGCGCGCCCACCGCGATCGACACCGCGGACCAGCTCGTCAGCATGACGACCTGGCATTCGCAGGTCCCGAGCATCACCGGCATGTTCTTCGCCAACGGCCGGATCTACTACACCCGCGGCCAGTCCGCGCTCTACTACCGGACGTTCAACCCGGAGAGCAACGTCGTCGGCGCCCAGGAGTTCACCGCCGTGAACAACCTGCCCGGCATGTCGTGGAGCACCTCCGGCGGCATGTTCGTCAACGACGGCAGCCTCTACTACGTCAACAACGGCAACGGGCGGCTGTACCGGGTCGCGTTCTCCGACGCGGGCGTCCCCTCCGGGGCCTCCACCGAGGTCAGCAGCGCCGACTGGCGCGGCCGGACGGTGTTCCTGTTCAGCGGGACGCCGAACGCGGCGCCGCAGGCCGCGTTCACCGCCAACTGCAACAAGCTGGAATGCGCGTTCGACGCGGCAGGCTCGACCGACCCCGACGGTTCCATCGCCTCGTACGCGTGGGACTTCGGCGACGGCCAGAACGGCACCGGCGCCACGGCCCAGCACACCTACACCGAGGCCGGCGAGTACACGGTCACGCTGACGGTGACCGACGACCGCGGCGGCAAGGGCACCAAGACCCAGACGCTCACGGTGGCGCCGGACCAGGCGAGCATCGCCTACCGCGGCGGCAGCGGCGGAAACGCCAACGTCCAGACGGCGTCCGCCACGGTTCCGCCGTCGGTCCAGGCCGGCGACGGCATGATCATGGTGCTGACCTACAACAGCGGCAGCGCCTCGATGACCACGCCGCCCCCGGGCTGGACGCAGGTCGACACGCAGACCGTCGGCAGCGCCACCTCCGTCCTGTGGAAGCGGGTCGCGCAGGCCGGTGACGCCGGCACGCAGGTCGACATCGGGTTGAGCGCCTTCACCAAGGCCGACATCCGGCTGCTGGCCTACGACGGCACCAACACCACCGACCCGGTCGCCGCGGTCGCCAAGGGCGGCGACGCCGACGCGGTCACCGAGCACACCAGCCCGAACGCGCAGGTCGGCTCGGCCGGATCGTGGGCGGTCACGTACTGGGGCGACAAGTCGTCCAGCACGACGTCCTGGACGGCGCCGGCGGGCGTGGAGACGCGCGGCACGGGCATCGGTTCCGGCGGCGGGCGCATCACGAGCCTGATCGCCGACAGCAACGGCTCGGTCCCGACCGGCGCCTACGGGAGCAAGAAGGCCACCACCGACGCCGCCAGCCGCGCCGCGATGTGGACCATCATCCTGGCGCAGGGCGACTCGGCGGCGACGAACGAGGCCCCGCAGGCCGCGTTCACCCGCAGCTGCGAGAGCATGCAGTGCGCGTTCGACGGGTCGGGCTCGTCCGACCCCGACGGCTCGGTCACCGCCTACAAGTGGGACTTCGGCAACGGCGCGGCCGCCACCGGCGCCACGCCGGAGCACACCTACGCCGCGGCCGGCACCTACACGGTCAAGCTGACGGTGACCGACGACCAGGGCGCCAAGGACACCAAGGCTCAGACGGTGACGGTCGCGCCGAACCTGGCGAACATCGTCTACCGGGGCGGTGCCGGCGGAAACGCCAACGTCAAGACCGCGCACGCCACGGTCCCGGCGTCCGTCCAGGCGGGCGACGGCATGATCATGGTGCTGACCTACAACAGCAGCGACGCGTCGATGACGGCACCGCCGTCCGGCTGGACGAAGGTGGACGAGCAGAACGCGGGCAGCGTGACGTCCGTCCTGTGGAAGCGGGTCGCGCAGGCCGGTGACGCCGGCACGCAGGTCGACATCGGGTTGAGCGCCTTCACCAAGGCCGACATCCGGCTGGTGGCCTACGCGGGAACCGACACCACCGACCCGGTCGCGAAGGTCGCCAAGGACACCGACGACGACTCCGGCACCGAGCACACCAGCCCGGACACCGACGTCACCGCGGCGGGCGCCTGGGCGATCACGTACTGGGGCGACAAGTCGTCCAGCACGACGTCCTGGACGGCGCCGGCGGGAGTCGAGACCCGCGGCACGGGCATCGGTTCCGGCGGCGGGCGCATCACGAGCCTGATCGCCGACAGCAACGGCGGGGTCCCCACCGGCACCTACGGGAGCAAGAAGGCCACCACCAACGCCCCCAGCCGCGCCGCGATGTGGACCATCATCCTGAAGCGCAAGTAACCAGCACCCCCAAGTGGCCGCGGCCGCGACGCCCCCCAGGCGCCGCGCCGCGGCCACTTGCATTAACGCCGCCCGAACCACCACCCGCGCGCCATTGTCATGTACGGCCAGTCGATGCACGGCCGTGGTGCGGACCTGGAGCGGCGCCACGGGCAGGCACGCGGAGGGCGCCCTAGCGCCCGGAGCGGGCATGCCTGCGTCGCTGACGGGGGTTCCAGGGGGTCGCCCCCCTGGGCCGACACAGCTAGCACAGCTCCTTCCACGCCTTGCGGCTGTGGGTGTCCAGGAGGCGGAAGTCGCCGGTGGGCCAGTCCAGGTCGAAGTAGGCGACCCACAGGGCGTGGTGCTTCTTCAGGTAGGCGTTGGTGGCGCGGAGCCAGGCGGCGCGTTCGGTGCCGGTGTCGTCGCCGACCAGGTAGCTGCCGGTCTCGGCGACGCCGAAGGGCAGGTTCTCGGCCTTGGAGACGGCGACGACGCGGTCGTACATGGTGGGCGGCGAGTCGTAGCGGCCCTTCTTCCAGCCGAGGTTGTAGGCGTCCCAGCCGAGGACCTGGACGACGTCGCGGCCCGGGTAGTAGTCGCGCCAGTCGCGCTTGGAGAGCGGGTCGAGGCTCCAGCTCATCAGCACCAGGGTGGCGTGCAGGCGCGCGTTGCCGGCCTTGTCGGCGAGGGAGCGCAGGTGCCGCCACGCGGCGCGGTAGTCGGCGGCGGTGAACTCGCCGGCGGCGATGTTGTCCTCGGGCTCGTGGTAGTAGACCCAGTAGACGTCGCGGTCGCGGGGCGCGGTGGCGAACCAGCGGGTCATCGCCTTGTCGTACTTGCCGGCGAGGACGTCCTTCGGGGCGAGCTTGAAGGAGATGATCGGCGGCCGGTCGCCGAGGTCGGGGTTGCCCGGCCACGCGGGCGGGACGCCCCGGTAGAAGAGGCGGACGGTCTCCAGGCCGCCGTACCGGGCGTCGAGGCGGCCGAGGGCCTTCTGGAAGGTCTCGCCCGGGTTGAGCTCAAGGGAGAGGCCGCAGAGCGTCCGGCCGCCGCCGGGGGACGTCCCGGGGGACTCGGTGGGCTCGGGGGCCGCCCAGGTGGGCTCCGGGCCGGGCGCGGGCAGCGCCGCCGTCGCGGACGGTGTCGGGGTCGGCGCGGCGCTGCGGGACGGTGCGGGCGCGCCGCGGCGGGTCTTCAGCACGAGGCGGGGTCCGTCGCCGCCCTCCCGGGAATGCAGGGAGGCCGCCGACCGGGGGTCCTGGTTGGTGACGGCGAAGGCGTAGCGGCCGGGGCCGGTCACGACCGGGCCGACGTCGAAGGAGATCCGGTCCCCGGTGGACGCGGCGGTCGCGATGACCGGGCCGGCGGACGGCCGGTTGCTCCAGGACGTGCCCTGCTCGGTCCAGGCGCCGGGCAGCGTGCGCAGCTCGACCTGCCGGGGCCGGTTGCTGGGGCGGTCGAAGGCCACCTCGACGCGGGCCTCGGCGATCTGCGGGGTGCCGCGCGGCACGTCGAACGCGATGTAGGCCTCGGAGTGCCAGTCCGGCCACTGCGAGGCGGTGATCTTCTTGGCGCCGCCGAACCCCGTGCCGGGCATCTCGCGTACGACATAGGTGTCGGCGGCGGCCGGCAGGACGGTGCCGGCGAGGGCGGCGGCGGTGTGGGCGTCGCGGCTGGTGCCGGTGCCGGTCAGCGCGATCGCGCCGACGGAGCCGCCGAGCACGAGGAGGGTGCCGGCGGCGGTGAAGTAGCGGGACGGCCGCGGGCCGCGCCGCCGGGCCCGCCCGCGCCGGCGGGCCGGCGGGACGGGCTGCGAGCGGCGGGCGTCGGGTCGGTGGTGACCACCGGGGAACGGGTCGCGGGGGTCGCTGTCGTGCACGGACGGCCCCTTTCTCTCGATGGTCGTCCCTTTATCTCACACGCCCCACCGGGCTCACTGGGCCGGGAACATGCCCAGCCGGCCGTGGTACTCGTGCCCGAGCTCCTCGGTGTCGCTGCCGACGAGCAGGCCCTTGGGGTGGGCGACGAGCGTCTCGACGCCGTGGCCGAGCGTCCGCGTGGGGTTCCACGCCAGCGCCTTGCCCGTCGCCGGGTTCAGGGCGCCGATGCCGGGGCGCGACACGGAGCCGGGGCCGGGGGTGTCGTGCCCGTAGGGGTTGTCCAGCCACCGCTGGTGCCCGCCGACGTAGACGGCGGAGCCGGTCACCGAGGTGGACAGCAGCGTGTCGCCGCCCGTCCAGTTGACCCAGGTCGGCTTCTGCCGGGCGCCGGTGCGGGCCGCGTCCCAGCGTGCGGCGGAGTCGCACAGCGTGGTCCGGCCGTAGGGGCCGCCGGTGGTGACGACGACGAAGTACTTGCCGTCGGGGGAGAAGTCCATGCCGCGCATGTAGGTGTCGAACGCGTTGAGGTTGCACGCGTCGGCGTACTCCGTGGTCGACCAGGTCGACAGCTTCGCGGCGCCCGTGCCCAGGGTGATCATCGCGATCTGGGGCCGGCTCTGCCCGTCGACCCGGGTGAACGTCCCGTTGATGACCATCCGGGTGTCGGCCGGGTCGACCGCGAGCTTGTAGACCTTCAGGGTGCCCGACCGCGGATTGGTGATGCCGAAGTCGAAGTTCTTGTCGGCGGCGCCGGTCAGCGAGTCCACCCGGGCGAGGGCGGTGCGGGCCTTGCCGCCGGCCTTGGTGAACGAGCCGCCGATGTAGAGGTGCCGGGCGCGCCGGACCATCGTGGTGACCCGGTAGTTCACGTTGGGCTTGAAGCCCGCGTGGACCTGGTTGGCGTCCGTCCTGATCGCGGCGACCGTGCCGGTCTTGACCCCGTCGACGGTCTTGAACGTCCCGGCGATGTAGACCCAGGCGCCCTTCGTCCCCGGCTGGAGGGCGTGCACGGTCCCGTCGACCTTGGGGGTGAAGGCCGTGCTGATCTTGCCGGTCCGGATGTCGTAGGCGAAGAGGTTGTGCCGCTTGACGGCCTTCTTGCCGCTGCCGGCCTCGCGCACCTGGTCGAAGTTGCCGCCGACGATGACCGTGTTCCCCACGACGGTGATGGCGCGGACGGTGCCGTCCAGCACGTGCGGCGTGTTGTTCACCGGGTTGGCCGAGACCACCTTGGCCTGGGCGATGTCGGCGCTCGCCGCGCCCGCCGCGGCGGGCACCGCGAACGCCGCGAGGGAGGTGGCCGTGAGGCAGGCGATGAAGGGTCGCATGAAGGTGCTCCGGAAGCGGCCGGGGTGGATGATGGCTTCTTGTCCTACCACATGGCGGATTGCCGGGCAGCGGTTCCGCGGAACCCGGTCCGGCGGGGCGATCCGGTCACCCGGCGGGCGCCTTGCCGTGGCGGATCCGGTGCACGACGACCCGCCCCAGGTAGGCGCCCAGTTCGACGGTGTAGCGGCGCCACAGGCGGCGGGGCTCGCGGGCCAGCCGGTAGAGGAATCCGACGCGCAGCTTGAGCACCCAGCCCGGGTAGTAGTCACGCCGCTCGGCGAGGTGCTCGAAGTAGGCGCCGCAGGTGATGATGACGGGCGCGGTGAGCCGGTCGCGGTACTCGGTGACGAACCGCTGCTGCAGCGGGGTGCCGAGGCCGACGTGCAGGATGTCGGGGGCGGCGTCGTTGATTTCGGCGACGAGCCGTTCGGCCGTCTCGGCGGGGAGGCGGCCCTGGTCGTCGGCCCAGTGGCCGTGCTGGGTGCCGGCGATGGCCAGGCCCGGGTACCACCGGCGGACGTTCTCGGCGGCGGCCTCGGCGACGCCCGGGGCGTTGCCGAACAGGAAGACCCGCCAGCCCTGCTCGGCGGGCTGCCCGAACAGGTCGTCGGTGAGGTCGTCGTTGGCCATCCGGCCGGGGACCGGGCGTCCGAAGATCTTCGCGGCGAGCACCACGCCCCAGCCGTCCGGCAGGTCGAGGTCGAAGCCGTTCATGAGGTCGCGCAGCCCGGCGTCCTTCTGCGCCTTGAGGACGTAGTCCGGGTTGGCGAACGTGACGGTCAGCTTCCTGCGCTCCTTGACGGCCGCCGCCACGAACGACCGGAGCTGCGCGACGTCGGTGCGGCTGACCCGCACGCCGAGGACGTCGACGGTGTCATGCGGCCATCGTTGGTCCACGCTTGCTCTGCTCTCCTGGTGCGCCGGCTCGGCCGGCTGCCGGGACGGGAGAGGGCAGCGTATCCCGGTTCCGGCCGGCGCGGTGGCGCTGGACGAGCCAGGTCAGGATGGTGGCGGCGGTCAGGGCGAGCAGCGTCCAGGCGAGAGGGAGCGTGCCGAGGCCGAACATCTTCAGCGAGGACGCGACCAGGACGAGCGCGAGGACGCGGCGGATGAGCCCGCCGGGGGCGCGCGAGGAGATCTTGGAGCCGAGGTAGACGCCGGGGACGGAGCCGACGAGCAGGGCGGCGGTGACCTCCATCCGGAAGTCGCCGAACAGCAGGTGGCCGAGGGCGGCGGCGAACACCAGCGGGACGGCCTGGAGCAGGTCGGTGCCGACGAGCTGGTTGGCCTTCAGCGCCGGGTACAGGGCGAGCAGCGCGACGATGATGAGGGAGCCGGAGCCGACCGAGGTGATGCCGACGACGAGGCCGCCGACCGCGCCGACCAGCACGGTCGGCAGCGGGCGCACGTGGATCTCGGGCGTTTTCCCGTCGTCTCCGGAGCCGGCCCCGCCGCGGCGGGCCAGCCGGGCGCGCAGCACGAGCCCGGCGGCCGCGATCATCAGCGCGACGCCCATCGCGATGCTGATGAAGTCCTCGATCGAGTCGCCGTGCCCGAGGGCCCTGGCCAGCAGGACGCCGGAGAACGCGGCGGGCACCGAGCCGGCGCACAGCCAGCCGACCAGCCGCATGTCGATCGTGCCCTGCCGGTAGTGGACGGCGCTGCCGACGGGCTTCATGACGGCGGCGGCGACCAGGTCGCTGGACACGGCGGCGAGCGGGCTCACGCCGAAGTAGGTCACGAGCATCGGCGTCATCAGCGCGCCGCCGCCCATGCCGGTCAGCCCGACGATGATGGCGACGAGGAACGAGCCGAACGCCATCGTCCAATCGAAGTCCATCGGCATGACCTACCTGTCATGTAGGAAAACTCGCGTACTACCCTAGGGGACGCCCCTCGGATCGGTCTAACCCGGGTACCGAGGGACAAACGAGGCAGAAGTTCTATTCGGGACGGACCCAGCCGCCGGCCACCAGCAGGTCGAGCACCCTGCCGACCGCCTCGTCCGGCGTCATCCGCGCGGTGTCGAGCGTGAGGTCGGCGTCGTCCGGCACCTCGTAGGGGTCGGAGATGCCGGTGAACTCCGGGATCTGGCCCGCGCGGGCCTTGGCGTACAGGCCCTTGCGGTCGCGCCGCTCGCACTCCTCCAGCGGTGTCGCGACGTGGACGAGGATGAAGTCGCCCACGGCCGACACCATCCGCCGGACCTCGGCGCGGGTCGCCGCGTACGGGGCGATCGGCGCGCAGATCGCGGTGCCGCCGTGCCGGGTGATCTCGGCGGCGACGAACCCGATCCGCCGGATGTTGAGGTCGCGGTCGGCGCGGGAGAACGTCAGCCCGGCCGACAGCATCCGCCGGACGACGTCGCCGTCCAGCAGGGTGACGGTCCGGCCGCCGCGCTCGATCAGCGCGTCGGACAGGCCCCGCGCGACCGTGGACTTCCCGGATCCCGACAGCCCGGTGAAGAACACCGTGATGCCCCGCGCGTGCTTCGGCGGGCGCGCCCGCACCAGCTCGGCGGCGACGGCCGGCGGGGTGAACCAGTCGGGGACGGGCTCGCCCGCGTCCAGCAGCTCGTCCAGCCGCTCGGCGGTCAGCTCCGCCTGGACGTGGTCGGGTTCGATGCGCGCGACCGGCCGCCAGACCTCCACGTCGGCGTCGTAGGCCCACGGCTCCGGGACGACCAGCGGGATCGCGGTGCCGTCCAGCCCGGCGTCGGCGAGCAGGTGGGTGGCGCCGTACGCGGCGGCGACGTGCGCGCGGAGCAGGACGTCGCGCTCCTCGCGGTCCGCGCCGGCACCGCGCGCGGGCAGCGGCACCGGGACGATCCGGGCGCCGTCCGGCAGGTCCTTGCGGACGCCCAGCAGCGCCCGGACGAGGGACTCGTCGTGCTCGCCGCCGAGCAGCGGCAGCACCAGCACCCGCGCGCCGAGCCGCTCGGCGACCTGGCGGAGCTGGCCGAGCTGCTTGCGGTGCAGCGGCCGCCGGGTGGCCACCGCGAGCATGTTGCCGGGGGGTGCGGGGGGGCGCTCCCCCTCGGGGGACTGGGCGAGGAGGGGCCCCTCGGCGGGGGCGAGTTCGTCCGGGCGGCGGCGCAGCGCGTGGAACGGTCCGTGCGCGGGCGCGCGCAGCGCCTCCAGCGGCCCCGCGAGCCGCCAGTCCTGGGTGGCCGGGTCCTGCCACGCCTCGGCGACCTCCAGCACGGCGAGCGGCACGCCCTCCGGGTCCTGCAGGACGACCCGCTCCTGCCCGGTCAGCTCCTTCGGGACGGTCAGCGTGACCGGGACCGGCCACGGGGTGCCGTCGGCGAGCCTGCCGCCGGCGACCACCATCGCGGTGTCGTAGGAGCCGAGGAATCCGGCCAGCGGCCGGTACACCCCGGCGAGGAGGAGCTCCAGATCGGCGAGCTCCACCGGGTCAGGGGTCCATGCGGGCAGGTCCCGCAGCGTGTCGGGAAGGCCGGCGTCGGCGGTCACCGCGATCTCCGATCCCGCCCGGCGGCGGGGAACCGGGCTCGTCCGTGTCAGTGGGAGTTTCCGCAGGAAAAATACTGCGTCGGCCCAGGGCCCGTGCACACCCGCCCCGGTCAGATGACCCTGGCGAAACGGTTCTCGGGCTTGCGGATGACCAGCGTGATCTCGCTGTGGTCGGCGGTCAGGCGCCCGCGGGTGGCCGCCGACACCACCCGGCACAGCAGGTCGGCGAGGCCGGTTCCGGCCCCGAGCGCGTCGATGGCCTGCCGGGACGTGTACTCCTCGGCCACCACCAGCCCGCGCATCACGCAGTACCAGCGCATGCCCGACTGGGACGCGACCCTGCTGTAGAGCGCGGGCGGCGGGCTCGTCCGGACCACCGGCACCGGCCGGGACGCGGGCTCCGGCCGGTGCTCGGGCGGCGCCGCCGAGGGCTCCAGCGAGGCGGGCGCGGCGGCCCCGGTGTGCACGGTGGGCACGGTGGCTCCGGCGGGCACGGTCCCGGTGGCGGCGACCCGCTCGCCCCCGGGGTACGGGACGCGCGCGTGGACGCCGCGCTGCCCGCGTCCCGGACGCGGCCCGGTCGCCGGGCGCGCCCGCCGGCCGCGCCCGGACGTGCGCAGCCACCGGGGCAGCGTGCGGTCCAGGAAGCCGAACGCGGTGTTGCGGTCGCGCAGGTGCACCAGCAGCAGCCCGCCGGGTTTCAGCGCGGCCACGAACCGGTCGAGCACCAGTTCGGCGTGCGGCACCCGCTCGATCAGGTACGCGGCGTGCACGATGTCGAAGGCGCGCGGCGGCAGCGGCACGGTGCGCAGGTCGCCGAGGTGCCAGGTGTCGAGGTCGGGCCGCTCGCAGGTGTAGGCGCGCAGCTCCGGCGACTCCAGGTCGACGCCCGTGACGTGGTGCTCGCGGCCGCCGAGGTCCAGTCCCGTGCCCCAGCCGCAGCCCGCCTCCAGGATGTGGATCCGCTGCAGGGGCTTCTCTAGGGCGTACTGACGGGCGCGTTCTGAGAAGAGATCGCCGTCGCTGACCGGCGGCGTACGCAGATCGGTCACAGTCTCGCAGCGTAATCGCCCGACTGCGTTCCGTCGGCTATTTGCGCATTCTTGAGCGCGGCGGTGTCGCGTACCCTGGTACGCGGTACCGGGGTCCCGTGGGATTCCGGGGCTTCGGGCTGCCCTGCCACGGGGTTTTTCGGCGATTGTGCGGGCGAAAATGACGCTTTCCGGACTTGTTGACCTTGCGTGCACCGACGCGGTGCTGGCGCGTGCTCTCCAGCGGGCGCGCGCGGACCAGGAGGTCGTGGCGCCGGCCGCGCTGTGGCCGGTGCTCGCCGCCGCGCTGAGCCGCGCCCTGCGCGCCGGCGGGGACGCCGGCGGCGCCGGCACGGTGCTCGCGGTGACCGCGACCGGCCGGGAGGCCGAGGATCTGACCGCCGCCCTGTCCAGCCTGCTGGACCCGGCCCGGGTGGCGCACTTCCCGGCGTGGGAGACGCTCCCGCACGAGAAGCTGTCGCCGCGCTCGGACACGGTCGGGCAGCGGCTCGCGGTGCTGCGCCGCCTCGCCCACCCGGACGCGGCCCAGCCCGGGGCGGACGGCAAGGGCGGCGCGCTGGACGTGGTCGTGACGCCGGTCCGGGCCGTCCTGCAGCCGATCGTGGCCGGGCTCGCCGACCTGGAGCCGGTGCGGCTCGCCTCCGGCGCGGACGCCGACATGGACGAGGCCGTCCGCAGCCTGGTCGACGCCGGGTACCACCGCGTCGACCTGGTGGAGAAGCGCGGCGAGATCGCGGTGCGCGGCGGGATCCTGGACGTGTTCCCGCCGACCGAGGAGCACCCGCTGCGGGTGGAGTTCTGGGGCGACACCGTCGAGGAGATCCGCTACTTCAAGGCGGCCGACCAGCGGTCGCTGGAGGTCGCGCCGGGCGGGCTGTGGGCGCCGCCGTGCCGCGAGCTGCCGCTGACCGAGCAGGTGCGCGAGCGCGCGAAGCTGCTCGCCGGGGAGCATCCGGCGCTGGCGGAGATCCTCACCCGGATCGCCGACGGCGACACCGTCGAGGGGATGGAGGCGTTCTCGCCCGTCCTCGCCGACCGGATGGAGCTGCTGACCGACCTGCTGCCGGACGGCTCGGCGCTGCTGGTGTGCGAGCCGGAGCGGATCCGCACCCGGTCGGTGGAGCTGGTCCGGACGAGCCAGGAGTTCCTGGAGGCGAGCTGGGTCAACGCCGCCGCCGGGGGAGCGGCGCCGATCGACCTCGGCGCCGCCGCGTTCCGCTCGCTGGAGGAGGTCCGCGAGCACAGCGACGAGCTGGGGCTGCCGCGCTGGAGCGTGACAGCGCTCAACCCGTTGACGGCGGGCGAAGCGGGCGCGGGGGGTACCGGGGAGGCGTCCCCGCTGGACGGCGAGGGCGGTGCCCTGAGCCTGGGCGTCCGGCAGGCGGAGGCGTACCGGGGCGACACCTCCCGCGTCGTCGGCGACCTGAAGGGGTGGATCGACGCCGGCTGGCGCGTGGTGATGGTGACCGCCGGGCACGGGCCCGCCGAGCGGCTCGTCCAGCTCGTCGGGGAGGAGGGCCTCGGCGCGCGCCGCGCCGACCTCGCCGAGCCGCCCGGCCCCGCGGTGGTGACGGTGGCGACCGGGCTGCTGGAGAACGGGTTCGTCTGGGAGTCGGTCAAGCTCGCGGTGCTGACCGAGACCGACCTGTCGGGGCAGAAGTCGTCCACCAAGGACGCCCGGCGGATGCCGTCGCGGCGGCGGGGCGGCATCGACCCGCTGCAGCTCAAGGCCGGCGACTACGTGGTGCACGAGCAGCACGGCGTCGGCCGGTACGTGGAGATGGTCAGCCGGACGGTGCAGGGCGCCACCCGCGAGTACCTGATCCTGGAGTACGCCAAGAGCGACCGGCTGTTCGTCCCGACCGACCAGTTGGAGGAGCTGACCCGCTACGTCGGCGGGGAGGCGCCCAGCCTGCACCGGCTCGGCGGCGCCGACTGGCAGAAGGCCAAGTCCCGCGCCCGCAAGGCGGTCAAGCAGATCGCCGGGGAGCTGATCCGGCTGTACTCGGCGCGGATGGCGAGCCCCGGGCACGCGTTCGCGCCCGACACCCCGTGGCAGCGGGAGCTGGAGGACGCGTTCCCCTACAACGAGACGCCCGACCAGCTCGCCGCCATCGACGAGGTGAAGGTCGACATGGAGAAGGCCGTCCCGATGGACCGGCTGATCTGCGGGGACGTTGGCTACGGCAAGACCGAGATCGCGGTGCGCGCCGCGTTCAAGGCCGTCCAGGACGGCCGGCAGGTCGCGGTGCTGGTGCCGACGACGCTGCTCGTCCAGCAGCACCTGTCGACGTTCGCCGAGCGGTTCGCCGCGTTCCCGGTCGTGGTGAAGCCGATCAGCCGGTTCCAGACCGACGCGGAGATCAACGAGACGCTGCGCGGCCTGTCCGAGGGCACCGTGGACGTCATCGTCGGCACGCACCGCATCCTGTCGTCGCAGACCCGGTTCAAGAACCTCGGCCTCGTGATCATCGACGAGGAGCAGCGGTTCGGCGTCGAGCACAAGGAGGAGCTGAAGCGCCTGCGCACGCAGGTGGACGTCCTCGCCATGTCCGCGACGCCGATCCCGCGCACGCTGGAGATGGGGCTGACCGGCATCCGGGAGATGTCGACGATCCTCACCCCGCCGGAGGAGCGGCACCCCGTGCTGACGTTCGTCGGGCCGTACGAGGAGAAGCAGATCGCCGCGGCGATCCGCCGCGAGCTGCTGCGCGAGGGCCAGGTGTTCTTCGTGCACAACCGGGTCCGCTCGATCAACAAGGTCGCGGCGAACCTGGCGCACCTCGTCCCGGAGGCGCGGATCGGCATCGCGCACGGCCAGATGAACGAGAACGAGCTCGAGAAGGTCATGGTCGACTTCTGGGAGAAGAACTACGACGTCCTCGTCGCGACCACGATCGTCGAGTCCGGGCTGGACGTGCCGAACGCCAACACCCTCATCGTCGACCGCGCCGACATGTACGGGCTGTCGCAGCTCCACCAGCTGCGCGGCCGCGTCGGCCGCGGCCGGGAGCGCGCCTACGCCTACTTCCTGTACCAGCCGGAGCAGCCGCTGACCGAGACCGCGCACGAGCGGCTCGCGACCCTCGCCCAGCACACCGAGGTGGGCGCCGGCATGTACGTCGCGATGAAGGACCTGGAGATCCGCGGCGCGGGCAACATCCTCGGCGCCGAGCAGTCCGGGCACGTCGCGGGCGTCGGGTTCGACCTGTACGTCCGGATGGTCGGCGAGGCCGTCCGGGACCTGAAGGACGGCGGCGCCGGCGCGGCCGAGGCCGTCGAGACGAAGGTCGAGCTGCCCGTCGACGCGCACCTGCCGCACGAGTACGTGCCGGGCGAGCGGCTCCGGCTGGACGCCTACCGCCGCATCGCCGCGATCACGTCCGACGACGAGATCGGCGCCGTGCACGACGAGCTGAAGGACCGGTTCGGCCCGCTGCCCGTCCCGGTGCTGAACCTGCTGGAGGTGGCGCGGTTCCGGGCGAAGGCGCGCCTCGCGGGGCTCACCGACGTCACCCTCCAGGGCAACTTCGTGAAGTTCACGCCGGTGCGGCTGCCCGACTCCAAGCAGGTCAGGCTGCAGCGGCTGTACCCGAAGAGCATCCTGAAGCCGGCGACCGACACCCTGCTCGTGCCGGCGCCCAAGACCGCGGCGATCGGCGGCCGGCCGCTGCGCGACCAGGAGCTGCTGAGGTGGGCGACCGACCTGGTCGAGGCCCTGTTCCTGGAATCCGCGACCGCCGCCGCCAAGCGGTAGCCTGGGCCCGCCCCCGACCCGAAGACCCATGACGAGACGAGGATTCCGTGCCTGGTAAGTCCGTGAAGGCGGCGGTGGCGGTCGTGCTGGCGGCCGGCGCGCTGGCCGGCTGCGGCGGCTCCCCGAAGGTCGGCACCGCCGCCCTCGTCGGCGACGACCGCATCACCGTCACCGAGCTCAGCCAGACCGTCCGCGACTGGCGCACCCAGTTCCGCGCGGACCCGGCCGCCAACGAGCTGCGCGCGAACCCCGCCAACCCGGCGCCGCGGCTCGCCGGCGACTCCGAGTCGGACCTGCAGGGCGCGCTCACCCTCCTGATCAACTTCCAGGTCGCCGGCAAGGTCGCCGACCGGGCGGGCGTCCGGGTCACCGGCGGCGAGGTCGACACCGCGGTGCAGGCGCTGGACCGGCAGGGCGGCGCCGAGTCGATCACGCTGGCCAGCGGGCTGCCCCGCGACCACGCCCGCGACCTCGCGCGCCTCGTCGCGACGCAGGCCGCGGTGATGCGGCGGTTCGGCGCCGATCTGAACAACCGGCTGAGCCCGGCGACGCAGCAGGCGGGCCGGCAGTGGAACGAGCTGTTCAAGCGCACCGCCGACGGCCTGCACATCGAGGTCAACCCCCGCTACGGGACCTACAACCCGGACAAGTTCGAGATCGGGCCGATCACCTACCGGCTGTCCAGCCCCGATTCGGGTATCTGAGGCGCCATGGGCCTGACACTGCTGGCGACCACGCACCGGGTCGCGCCCGGCCTGCTGACCTGGCGGGCCTGGGACGCGCTGCGGACGGCGGCCGCCGTCCGGCTGCGCGCCGGCCATCCGCTGCTGCCCTCGCTCCGCGACGCCGGGATCGCCGCGGAGACGGTCGACGAGCCCGACGCCGCCCGCCTGGTCGCGGACGCGCGGCGGGCCGGCCCGGACGGGACCGTCGTGTGGGTCGCCGCGCCCGAGGGCGACGAGGGCCTGATGCGCGAGGTCGGGACGCTCGTCGTCACCGACCCGCTGGACGTCGAGGTGCTGCACGGCTCCTACGACCTGCCCGGCGCGCGGCTGCTCGACCTCGTGTCGGTGATGGACACGCTGCGCCGCGAATGCCCGTGGGACCGCAAGCAGACGCACACCACGCTCGTCCCGTACCTGCTGGAGGAGGCGTACGAGGTCCTCGACACGATCGAGTCCGGCGACCTCGGCGGGCTCCGCGAGGAGCTGGGCGACGTGCTGATGCAGGTGGCGTTCCACTCGGTGGTGGCCGCCGAGCGCGACGACGAGACGGCGTTCACGATCGACGACGTCGCCGGCGCGATCGTGGAGAAGCTCGTCCGCCGCCATCCGCACGTGTTCGGGGACGTGACCGTCTCCGGCGCCGACGAGGTCAAGGCCAACTGGGAGCAGATCAAGGCGGCCGAGCGGGCGGCCAAGAGCGGCGCCGAGGCGTCCGCGCTCGACGGCGTCCCGCTGGGGCAGCCGGCGCTGTCGCTGGCCGCGCAGCTCCAGCGGCGCGCGGCGCGGATGCAGGCCCCGGCCGGCCTCGCGGACGACCTGCCCGCCGAGGGGAACGACGTGGGTACGCGGCTTTTCGCGCTCGTCCGGGAGGCGACGGAGCGGGGAGCCGACCCGGAGGCCGAGTTGCGCGCCGTTTCCCGGGTATTCCGCGATCGTGTCCGAGCGTGGGAACGAGGGCGGTAGCGCGCCTGATTCGCGGGGATTCCTCCGGAACATCGTTGACGGGGTGGTCCGGCCGCGACGACCCGTTTACCCTAGGCGCGTGCCTGCCGGGGCGGAGGGTGACGCGGGGCATCGCGCCCGAGGGGGCGGTGCCTCTGGTTCGCCGCGCCGCCGCCGGGTCCTCACCTCGTCCACGACCAGCGCCGAGAAGGCCCGCGCGCTGCGCGGGCTCGGCGCGCTCGGCGGCCTCGCCGGGCTCCTCGTCGCGCTGATGCTGCTGCCGACCGCCTGCACGGCCGGGGTCGGCGCCCGCGACACCGCCCGCTGGTTCGACAGCGAGCCGGTGGACCTGACGACGACCGGTGTCCCGCAGCGCTCCACGATCCTCGCCGCGGACGGCTCGACGATCGCGACGTTCTTCTACCAGAACCGGGTGGACGTCCCGCTCGACAAGATCGCGCCGGTGATGCGCCAGGCCGTCGTGGCGATCGAGGACAGCCGGTTCTACGAGCACGGCGCCATCGACCCGCAGGGCACGCTGCGGGCGCTCGCCAGCAACCTCAGCAGCGGGGAGGTGACGCAGGGCGGCTCCGGCATCACCCAGCAGTACGTGAAGAACCTGCTGCTCACCCAGGCCGACAACAACGAGGAGCGGGAGGCGGCCACCGCGATCACCGCCGCCCGCAAGATCCGCGAGCTGCGGTACGCGGTCGCGGTGGAGGAGAAGTTCGGCAAGGACGAGATCCTGCGCCGCTACCTCAACATCGCCTACTACGGCGACGGGGCCTACGGCGTCGAGGCCGCGTCCCGGCACTACTTCTCCAAGCACGCGTCCGAGCTGGACCTGCCGGAGGCCGCGCTGCTCGCCGGCGTCATCCGCTACCCCTACGCCTACGACCCGATCCGGCACCCCGGCGAGGCCCGGCAGCGCCGCGACACCGTCCTGGACCGGATGCTCCGGCTCGGCTGGCTCGACCCGGCGAAGGCGGCGGCGGCCAAGAGCAGGCCCATCCGGCTGGACATCGACAACGTCCGGAGCGGCTGCGTGTCCAGCAGGGCGCCGTTCTTCTGCGACTACGTGCAGCGCGAGATCCTCACCAACCAGGTGTTCGGCAAGACCGCCAAGGACCGCGAGAAGCTGCTGAAACGCGGCGGCCTCACGATCCGCACCACCATGGACCGGCAGGCGCAGAAGGCCGCGCAGCGCGCCGTCGACAAGCACGTCCCGCCGAAGAACTCGGCGCACAAGGCCGCCGCCGAGGCGATGGTCGAGCCCGGCACCGGCGAGATCAAGGCGATGGTCGTCGACCGCGCGCTCGGGCCGGACAAGAAGCGCGGCAAGACCTGGATCAACTTCGCCGCGGACGCCAGTCACGGTTCCAGCATCGGCATGCAGGCCGGGTCGACGTTCAAGGCGTTCACGCTGGCCGCCGCGCTGGACGAGGGCATGCCGTTCGGCACCCGGCTGATGGCGCCGCGCGAGTTCACCCCCGTCGGCTTCCGCAACTGCGACGGCCAGAAGGTCGGCGACCCCAGCGCGTCCCTGCGCAACGCCGCCGACGGCGAGGGCGGCAAGCAGTTCAGCCTCGTCACCGGCACGCACCACTCCGTCAACACCTTCTTCCTCGAACTGGAGAAGAAGGTCGGCCTCTGCGACACCGTCAAGATGGCCGAACGCCTCGGGATGAAGCAGGCGAACGGCAAGCCGCTGGAGGAGTACCCGTCCTTCACGCTCGGCTTCAACCCGGTGTCCCCGCTGCGGCTCGCCGCCGCCTACGCCGCGTTCGCGGCGCGCGGCGAGTACTGCGCGCCGGTCGCGATCACCTCCATCAAGGACGCGGCCGGGCACAAGCTGAAGGTGCCGGGACGCGACTGCGAGCAGGCGATCGACGAGGGCGTCGCGGACGCCGTCAACTACGTGCTGCAGGGCGTCCTCACCAAGGGCACGGCGCGCGGCATGGGCCTCGGCCGTCCCGCCGCCGGCAAGACCGGCACCGTCGACAACTTCTCCGCCGCCTGGTTCGCCGGGTACACCCCGGACCTCGCGGCGGCCGTCTGGGTCGGCGACCCGCGCGGCGGCTACAAGCACCCGATGGAGAACCTCTGCATGGACGGCACCTGCTACGGGGCCGTGTTCGGCGCGACGATCCCCGCGCCGATCTGGCAGCAGAGCATGAGCGGGGCGCTGCGCGGCACGGACGCGTCGTCGTTCCGCCGCCCGCCGTCGCTCTACTTCAGCAAGGGCTCCGGCGAGGACCGGGTGAAGGTCCCCGACGTGCGCGGCATGGAACTCGGCGAGGCGGTCGCCAAGCTCCGCGACGCCGGCTTCACGACCAACGTCAGCACGCCGGTCGAGTCCCGCCGGTACGAGAAGGGGACGGTCGCCGAGATGTCCCCCGGCCCCGGCTCGGCCGAGCCCGGGTCGACGATCACGCTGCGGGTCAGCAAGGGCTCGAAGAAGCGCGACGACGGCGGCGGCCCGGGGCCGGGCGGGCCGCCCGTCCCGCCGCCGCCGGTGACGATCCCGCCGCTGCCCGGCGACCCCGCACAGCAGGCGCCCGCCTGACGACCGCGGCCGCCGTGGCCCGTCCCGGCGGCCGATGTGACCCGTCCTACCTGCGGATCCGTGTGATCGCCGGAATGATCGGGTAGGGGACCCGTAGCTGATCATGGGGGGCGCTCGACGCCCCGGGGGATCGATCGGGGGACGATCGTCATGCGAGCCATCGCCGTGTCCGAATACGGCGCCACACCGGCGCCGACGCACCTGCCGCGCCCGGAACCGGGCCCGGGGGAGATCCTCGTCAAGATGATCGCGGCCGGGCTCAACCCGATGGACTGGAAGATCGCCGACGGGCTGCTCAAGGACTCCGTCGACGCGACGTTCCCGCTGATCCTCGGCCAGGACGGCGCGGGCGTGGTGGAGGCGGTCGGCGACGGCGTCACCCGGCTGCGGCACGGCGAGCAGGTCTACGGGACGTTCGGCGCGCCCGAGCAGGGGCGCGGCAGCTACGCCGAGTACGCGATCGCCCGCGACGACGGGCCGGTCGCGAAGATGCCGGAGGGCATGATCTACACGCAGGCGGCGGCGGTGCCGACCGCGAGCATGAGCGCGCTGGCGATGGTGGAGCAGGCCCGCGTCGACACCGGGCACACCGTCCTCGTCGTCGGCGCGACCGGCGGCACCGGGCAGGGCGCGGTGCAGCTCGCGGCCCTGGCGGGCGCCAAGGTCATCGCGACCGCCCGCGACGACATGGCCGGTACGATGCGGCGCCTCGGCGCGGACGAGACCGTCGACCACTCCAAGGGCGACCTCAACGGGCAGGTGCTCGCCGTCCACTCCGACGGGATCGACGCCGTCCTCGACATGGCGAGCGACACCGGCGCCGTCGAGCACCTCGCGCAGCTGCTGCGCCCCGGCGGGACCTACGTGAGCACGCTCTGGTCGGTGAACCCGGACGCCATGGCGGCCCGGGAACTGCGCGGGATCAACCTCGAGGCCGAGCCCTCGGCCGCGCTGCTGGACCGGCTGTCCGGCCTCATCGACGCGGGCGAGCTCCGCGTCCGGGTGGAGCGCGAGGTGCCGTTCGCCGAGGCCGCCGGCGCGCTGGCCGACAACCGGGCCGGCGGCGCCCGGGGCAAGACGGTGATCCGCATCTGACCCGGGGCGCGAGGAGTGTCCGGGCCGACCCTGGGCATGCAGAGTCCGTACCCGACGGGGAGGATGAGATGACCCAGCCCGAGGACGAGCGCAGCGCCCGGCTCAGCGAGATCGAGGAGTCCCTCGACCGGCTCCGCGCGGACCTTCCCGCGCCGTCCGGCGACGCCGGCGACTTCGTCGACTCGGCGCAGTACCTCGCCCAGCGGGAGGAGCTGCAGGGCCAGATCGAGCTCCTGGAAGCCGAACGCGAACGCCTCCGCGACTCCCTCGGCCTCGGCTGAACCGGCCCGGGACCGCGCGGGAACAAAGCCGGCCCGCTATCGGTTGCGTCAAGCAACTGAAGGGAGCCGGGATGACCACCTACGAGGAGTTCGAGCGCGCGACGCTGTTCTTCGACGCCAAGGACTACGCGGGCGCGGCGCGCCTGCTGGCCCCCATCGCCGAGGACGACCCCGGCAACCGCGCCGTCGCCGAGCTGCTGGGCCGCGCCTACTTCCACAGCGCGCAGCTCGGCCGCGCCGAGGCGGCGTTCCGCCGGCTCGTCGAGCTGGACCCCTGCAGCGGCTGGGCGCACGAGGCGCTGGCGCGCACCCTGGAGCGGCGCGGCCGCGCGGACGAGGCGGTCGCCTTCCGCAGGCTCGCCGGCGCGATGGGCGTCGACCCGGCACCGGGCACCGAAGTCTCGGTAACCGCCGCCGACCTGCACTGACGAACCGAGAACGGTCGGGTCGGGAACGGGCCGGACGGGGAACGGGCGGGCCGGGGCGGGTCAGGTGCGGGGGAGGCGCAGGACGAAGCGGGCACCGGTCCGGCCGTCCGCGCGGTCGGTGAGGACCAGTGTCCCGCCGTGCGCCTGCGCGATGTCCCGGGAGATCGCGAGGCCGAGGCCGGTGCCGCCCGCGTCGCGGTGCCGGCCCTCGGCGAGCCGGGTGAACCGCTCGAACACCCGCTCCCGGTCCGCCGGCGCGACCCCCGGGCCGTCGTCGATCACCTCGACGACGGCCGTGCCGGGCGGCTCCGCGCGCAGGATCATCGTCACCTCGGCCGCCGCGTGCCGGTCGGCGTTGTCGAGCAGGTTCGTCAGCAGCCGCGCCAGCTCGGTGCGGCCCCCGCGCACCGTCACCGACCCCTCCGCGAGGACGGTCACCTGGGTGCGGCGCGGGCGGCGCAGCACCTCGGCGTCCGCCAGCTCGGTCAGGTCCACCGCCTCGCGCTCGAAGCCGCGGTCGGCCTCCAGCCGGGCCAGCGCCAGCAGGTCGTCCACCACCGCGGACAGCCGGTCGACGTTGATCAGGACGGCCTGCAGCGTCTCCGCCACGTCGCTGTCCTCCGGCGCCGCGACCGCGAGCTCCACCTCCATCCGCAGCGCGGTGAGCGGGCTGCGCAGCTCGTGGGACACGTCGGAGACGAACGCCCGCTGCCGCGCCACCGCCTGCTCCAGCCGGTCGAGGGTCGCGTTGACGCTCGCGGCGAGCAGGCCCACCTCGTCCATGCGGCCGGGCACCGGGACGCGGCGCTCCAGGTCCGTCGCGGTGATCTCGTCCAGCTCCCGGCGGATCTCGTCGACCGGCCGCATCGTCCGGCTCGCCGAATGCCACGTCCCGTAGCCGACCAGGCCGGTGATGAGCGGGATGGTCAGCGCGAGCAGCGCCGCCGTCGCCGGACGCGGCATCAATCCCGGTTTCGGGCCCAGCGCGATGATGAAGAGCGCGTTCGGCCCGAGACCCACCTGGTACTCGACCGCCGTAAAGCAGCCGCCTTCCGACGGGTCGACGTCGCAGACGGTGCCGGTGCGGCGTGTCTCGTCCTGGGGCGGCGGAGGGAAGTCCACCGCGGGGCGCCCCTGCAGCAAGGGCGTGGCCGCGACCACCCGCCTCCGGCGGTCGATGACCTGGATCCGGTCGCTCGGTGCCGCCGCCAGCGGGTTGTTCAACCGCCCGGCCTGGATGACGAACGCGACCCTGTTCGCCTGGCGGCCCAGCGTCTGCCTGGTCGCGTCGAGCTCGTCCTGCCTGATCAGGACGAGCAGGGCCGCCCACAGCCCGGCCGACAACAGCAGGGCCAGCAGGACCGACGCCAGCGTGACCCGGGTCCTGATCTGCGGGTGACGCGGGACGGCCCGCCAGATCCAGCGGCTCAGTCCCGTGGACGGCCGGCGGAAGCGGACGCGTATGGCGACCTCCCGGGGTCTTCCTGTCAGTACGCGGGAATTCTTGCCTGAACGCGGCAAACGCCACCGTGGCGGACGGGTAAAACCCGGTCATGGCGTGGCCACGCCCCCGGCGCCGCCGCCCGGTTCGTCCGCGATCGGGCGCCCCGGCCCGGACCTCGGTCCCGGCGAGCCAGTTGGTCCCCGCGGGGCCCGCGCGGATAGGCTCGGTGACCGCACCAGACATTCCGCATCCCCAGGGGGTTCCCCGTGTCGTCGATCGAGGCCGTACTCGCCCGGGAGATCCTTGACTCCCGCGGCAATCCGACCGTCGAGGTCGAGGTCCTGCTCGCCGATGGGACCGAGGCGCACGCCGCCGTGCCGAGCGGCGCGTCCACCGGGCAGTTCGAGGCCGTGGAGCTGCGCGACGGCGGGGAGCGCTACGGCGGCAAGGGCGTCCGCAACGCGGTGAAGGCCGTCAACGAGACCATCGACGAGAAGCTCGTCGGCTACCCGGCGTCCGACCAGCGGCTGATCGACCAGCTGCTGATCGACCTGGACGGCACCCCGGCCAAGTCGGCGCTCGGGGCGAACGCGATCCTCGGCGTCAGCCTCGCGGTCGCCAAGGCCGCCGCCGACTCCGCCGGGCTGCCGCTGTTCCGCTACGTGGGCGGCCCGAACGCGCACCTGCTGCCCGTCCCGATGATGAACATCCTGAACGGCGGCGCGCACGCCGACAGCAACGTCGACATCCAGGAGTTCATGATCGCGCCGATCGGCGCGGCCACCTTCGCCGAGGCGCTGCGCTGGGGCGCCGAGACCTACCACGCGCTGAAGTCGGTGCTGAAGTCCAAGGGCCTGAACACCGGCCTCGGCGACGAGGGCGGCTTCGCCCCCGACCTGCCGAGCAACCGGGACGCGCTCGACCTCATCGTCGAGGCGATCGGCAAGGCCGGCTTCACCCCCGGCCGCGACATCGCGCTCGCCCTGGACGTCGCCGCCACCGAGTTCCACGCCGACGGCCGGTACGCGTTCGAGGGCACCAAGCGGTCCGCCGACGACATGGCCGCCTACTACGGCGAGCTGCTCGGCAACTACCCGCTCGTCTCCATCGAGGACCCCCTCGACGAGGAGGACTGGGCCGGCTGGGAGGGCCTCACCGCCGCCGTCGGCGACCGCGTCCAGATCGTCGGCGACGACCTGTTCGTCACCAACCCCGAGCGGCTCGCCCGGGGCGTGGAGTCCCGCGCCGCGAACGCGCTGCTGGTCAAGGTGAACCAGATCGGCACGCTCAGCGAGACCCTCGACGCCGTCTCGCTCGCGCAGACCAGCGGCTTCAAGTGCATGATGAGCCACCGGTCCGGCGAGACCGAGGACACCACGATCGCCGACCTGGCCGTCGCGACCAACTGCGGCCAGATCAAGACCGGCGCCCCGGCCCGCAGCGACCGCGTCGCCAAGTACAACCAGCTGCTGCGCATCGAGGAGCTGCTGGACGACGCCGCGCGCTACGCCGGCGCCGCCGCGTTCCCGCGCTTCGACGCGCGGGGTTGAGCAGGAGCCCGCGACCCGGCGGGCGGGGCCGCGTCCCGCCCGCCGGGCCCCGGGCGGCCGAGCCGGAGGCAGGGGGCACGATGGCGAAGCGCGACGATCGCGCGACCGACGCGGGCGACCACGGCCCGGACGATCCGATGGACGACCCCGCGGACGGCCCCGCGGACGGCGGGCGCCGCGGGAATCCGGCGCTGACCAGCCGCGCCGCGATCCTCGCGGTCGTGGTGTGCGCGATCGCGCTGAGCCTCGCCTACCCCGTGCGCGAGTACATCGCCCAGCGCAAGGAGATCGCCGACCTGCGGCACAAGGAGGCGGTGGCGCGCGGGCAGGTCGGGGAACTCCTCCAGCGCAAGCAACAACTGGGTGATAAGTCGTACATTGAGCGCGAGGCCACACGAAGGCTTCATTACTGCCGTCCTGACGTAAAGTGCTACATCGTGCTGGACGGCAGCGGCGGCGAGGGCCGGCAGGCGCAGCAGGGCGGGCCGACGAGCAGGCCGCCCTGGTACGAGACGCTGTGGCGATCGGTGGAGGCCGCCGACCGGACGCGCTGAATCGCCGGGTGGGGACAGATGATCGAAGCAGGTGACACGGCCGCCGTCGCGGCCCAGCTGGGGCGGGAGCCGCGCGGGGTCCGCGCGGTGGCGAGCCGCTGCCCGTGCGGGCTGCCCGCGGTGATCGAGACGGCGCCGCGGCTGCCGGACGGGACGCCGTTCCCCACGCTGTTCTACCTGACGTGCCCGAAGGCCGCGTCGGCCATCGGCACGCTGGAGGGCGGCGGCATCATGCGGGACATGCAGGCCAGGCTGGCCGCCGACCCGTCGCTCCAGGCGAAGTACACCGCCGCCCACGAGGACTACCTGCGACGCAGGGCCGAGGCCGCCCGCGAGGACGGCATCGAGCCGCTGCCCGCCGGTATGCAGAGCGCGGGCGGCATGCCCGAGCGCGTCAAGTGCCTGCACGCCCTCGTCGCGCACGAGCTGGCGGTGCCCGGCGTGAACCCGTTCGGCCGCGAGGCGCTGGATGCGCTGCCGGAATGGTGGCGCTCCGGGCCGTGCGTCCAGACCGGCTGCGTGCAGGGCGAGGACGTGCGGGGCGCCGACACCGGCGTCGACGCCGAACCAGGGGAGGACGAGTGACAAGGGTCGCGGCCATCGACTGCGGGACGAACTCCGTCCGCCTGCTGATCGCCGACATCGAGCCCGGCGAGGACGGCGGCCGGCTCACCGACGTCGAGCGCCGGATGGAGATCGTCCGGCTGGGCGAGGGCGTCGACGAGACCGGGCGGCTCTCGCCCGCCGCGCTGGAGCGCACGTTCACCGCGATGCACGGCTACGCCGAGCTGATCGAGCGGCACGGCAGCCGCGCCGGGCACGGCCCGATCAAGACCCGGGTGGTGGCGACCAGCGCGACCCGCGACGCCGCGAACCGGAGCGACTTCGTCCGCGGGGTCGTCGAGATCTTCGGCGTCGTCCCCGAGGTGATCAGCGGGGACGAGGAGGCCGAGCTGTCCTTCCTGGGCGCCACCCGCGAGCTGGCCGAGCTGCGCCCCGCCCGCCCCTACCTGGTGGTCGACATCGGCGGCGGCTCCACCGAGTTCGTGCTCGGCAGCTCCACGGCCGGCGCGTCCCGCTCGATCGACATCGGCTGCGTGCGGATGACCGAGCGGCACCTGAAGGACGACCCGCCCTCGCCGGAGCAGATCTCCAACGCCGCCGGCGACATCGACGCCGCGCTCGCCACCGTCCGGGAGCGGGTCCCGGTGGACGAGGCGCGCACGCTCGTCGGCCTGGCGGGCTCGGTCACCACGGTCGCCGGGATCGCCCTCGACCTGCCGGAGTACGACGCGTCCCGCATCCACCTGTCCCGCATCACCGCCACCCAGGTGCACGAGGTGACGCGGCGGCTGCTGCACGCGACCCGCGCCGAGCGCGCCGAGTTCGGCGTCATGCACCCGGGCCGCGTCGACGTGATCGGCGCGGGCGCGCTGATCCTGGACCGGATCATGCGGGAGTACGGGTTCGGCGCCGTCGTCGTCAGCGAGCACGACATCCTGGACGGCATCGCCTGGTCGCTGCTGTGACCGCGCCGGCCCGCGCGCTCAGCGCTTGAGCAGGGCCAGCAGCGCCGGGATCAGCACCGCGTTCGGGTTCTGCTGCGGGACGTAGAGGACCGGCGAGCCGCCGGCGGCCTGCTGGATCCAGACCCGGCCCCGATCGACGGTCGCACCGGAGATCGACGACCAGCTCAGCGACACCCGGTTGCCGCGCACGCCGCCCGGATGGACGGTCAGGCCCTGCGCCACGTCGACCGACTCCCCGGCCCGGACGTGCTGCGCCAGCTCCGCGACCAGCCGCTGCTCGGCATGCTCCTGGCAGAGCTGGATCAGCCGCCCCCAGATCTGCCCGGGCTCGGCGTCCAGGCCCGGCACGGCGGCCGGCTCGATCACCACCTCGACGCGAGGGCCGCCGCGGAACGGGAACCGGCCCGCCTGGAAGATCCACTGCCGTGCGCCGGAGCGCTGGCCGGAACCGGCCGGGCGCTCGGCCGCCCAGTACGCCACCCACTCCACCCGCGGCCAGGTGAGCGAGGCGTCCCCGTAGGCGACGAGCTGGTCGTCGGCGTACAGGTTCAGCCCGTGCACGGTCACGTCCAGGGCCCGCACGGACGGGGCGCTCTCCCAGGTCGGCCGCTGCGCGTGCGGCGCGGCGTAGGGCGACGCCGCCTCCTCGCGGGCCGGCTCGCGGGCCGGTCGCGGCGGGGGCAGGCGCGGCGGCCGGTCCGGCTCGGGGTTCAGGCGCTCGGTCCAGGTCCGGCCGTCCCACCAGCGCAGGCTCCCGGTGCCGTACGGATCGGGGTACCAGCCCGGTTGCGACACTCCTGCCTCCCGCTTGGCCCATGGCGGCGCCGGACACCCGCCTCCCCGACCGGCGAACGCATCGTACCGACCGGGCACGGTCCGCACCCGCCATGGGCGGAACCCGGCCACCGCGTCGCGACGCGGCCCGGCGTGGGACGATCGGTGGTATGCCGACCGCCAACGCTCCCTTCGTGCCGCCCGGATCCGGGTGGCCGGAGGACCCCGCGACACCGGACACCCCCGTCGCCCACGGCACCGGCGAGGTCGTCGAGCTGGCCGCGAAGGCCCCCGGTCTGGACGAGCTGTCCGCCCGCCAGTCGGTGTGCCGCGCCTGCGACCGGCTCGTGGCGTGGCGGGAGAAGGTCGCCGTGCAGCGGCGCCGCGCGTTCGCGGACGAGGAGTACTGGGGGCGCCCGATCGCCGGATGGGGCGACCCGGAGCCGCGCATCCTGATCGTCGGGCTGGCCCCGGCGGCGCACGGCGGCAACCGCACCGGGCGCATCTTCACCGGCGACCGGTCCGGCGACTGGCTGTTCGCGTCCCTGTACCGGGTGGGTCTCGCCGCGCAGCCGACCAGCGTCCACGCGGGCGACGGGCAGCGGCTCATCGGCGCGCGGATGGCGGCGACCGTCCGCTGCGCGCCGCCCGACAACAAGCCGACGCCGCTGGAGCGCACCACCTGCCTGCCGTGGCTGGCCCGCGAGGTCGAGCTGGTCGCGCCGAGCGTCCGCTGCGTGCTGTGCCTCGGCGGGTTCGCCTGGCAGGGCGTGTGGCCCGCGCTCAAGCAGGCGGGATACGGGGTGCCGCGCCCCCGGCCGAAGTTCGGCCACGGCGCGGAGGCGGAACTGGTGCCGCCGCCCTCGGTGACCCGGCGCGACCCCGTCCTGCTGCTGGGCTGCTACCACCCGAGCCAGCAGAACACCTTCACCGGCCGTGTCACCGAGGAAATGCTGGACGCAGTCCTAACCCGCGCCCGCGACTACGCCTAACGCGCCCCACAAACACCACCCGCCCCCCCAACGTTGACCTGCGGCGTGTTGTTGTTATGAGAGCGCTCATAACAAC
>NZ_JBEYTW010000036.1:0-78447 GCF_040643275.1 Spirillospora sp. NPDC047418 | reverse complement strand
TTTTGTGAGTGGTTGTCGGTGTTGTGGTCTCCCTATCGGGGGTGGGGCCGCCCGGGGGCGTCGGGCGGGCGGGGGCCGGCCCCGGGGGCGGGGGGGGGGGGGTGCTCGCCACCGCCGCCGCGCTGACGCTGACCGGCGGGTCCGCCCCGGCACCGCGCGCCGCCGCCGCCCGCGCGGCCGCCTCCCCGTCCCCGCACGAGAAGGCCGAGACCGCCGTCGGCGACCCCGACGAGATCCCCGACGCGGTGCCGTACCTCAAGACCATGGACCCGGACGGCGAGGTCGTCGGGCACGTCACCGACGTCCGCCGCAGCGGGCAGTTCGTCCGCGTCTACACCGACCTGGGCGAGGACGACGAGAACTCCAAGCCCGCCGTCGACCTCTGCGAGTGGACGACCCAGTTCCTGGAGGACGGCGGAGACGACGAGCCCCGCGTCTTCGTCCACGGCAAGAGCGACGACAACGGCAGCGTCGTCCTCGCCAACAAGCAGAGCGGCAAGGACGACTGCGAGGTCGGCGAGACCCGCTAGCACCCCCCGCCCCGGGCGGCCCCGCCGCTAGTAGCCCCCGCCTCCGCCCGCACCGTCCCCGTAGCCCGAGTACTGGGTGTCGGAGAGGCCGCTCGACTCCAGGTGGTGGCCACGCCACCGCCCGCGGCGGAGCTTGACCGGCTTCGGATCGTCGCTCTCCAGGATCTCCCGCAGCCGCGCGTCCTCGACGCCCGCCGGGCCGATCATCGCGAGGCGGTGCAGGGCGGACGACTCGCCCGCACCGTCCCGGACGAGGCCGCGGCGGATCAGCCGGCCGCCGCGGGTGAGCCTGCCCGACCCGGGGCGGACCAGGCCGGCCTCCGCCAGCCTGGCGACGATCGCGCCCATCTCCGGGGTCCGCGCGGCCGCCTCGATCACTCGGCCGAGCGGGCGCCCCGTGTCCGGGATCTCGGCGAGCACCGCGGCCTGCACCGGGTCGTCGGACTCGCGGTGCACGACGTCGACCCGGTGCGTCCCGCGCGACATCCGGATGCGGCGCGCCTCCGCCAGCGCGAACACCGCGGTCTGGACGACCCGGACGGGCCCTCCGCAGAGATGAGCCAGCTCGTAGTGGTCGAACTCGTCCATATAGCCCCCGACGCCATGCCCTCGCCCATAAGACGCCCGGGGCCGTGCGCGGGTTGCCTACTCGGCGGGTTCGAGGGTCAGGGAGACCGAGTTGATGCAGTACCGGTCGTCGGTCGGGGTGTTGTAGCCCTCTCCGTGGAACACGTGCCCGAGGTGGGAGTCGCACACCGCGCAGCGCGCCTCCGTCCGGACCATGCCGAGGGAGCGGTCCTCGATCAGCGTGACCTTGTCGGAGTCGGACGGCTCGTAGAACGACGGCCAGCCGCAGTGGCTCTCGAACTTCGTCTCCGACCGGAACAGCTCAGTCCCGCAGGCGCGGCACCGGTACACGCCGACCGTCTTCGCGTCGGTGTACTCGCCGGTGAACGGCTTCTCCGTGCCCGCCTCGCGCAGCACGCGGAACTCCTCGGGGCTCAGCTGCGCCCGCCACTCGTCCTCGCTCTTGCGGATCTTCTCCATGCCTCCGAAAATACCCGGCGCGGACGTTCCGGAGGACTGTCGTGCACGTGGGTTAACGTGCAGTACATGGCCTCGCCCTTCATCGAGATCCCGGTCGGGGATCGCCTCGTCAAGGTGACCAATCCCGACAAGGTCTACTTCCCGGAGCACGGCTACACCAAGCGGCAGCTGGTGGAGTACTACCTGGCCGTCGGCGACGGCATCCTGCGCGCGACCCGCGACCGTCCGACGACCCTGGAGCGCTGGCCCGCCGGGGTCTTCGAGGGCGCCAAGATGGCCACCCGCGAGGACTACGCGCGCGGCCAGGCGGGCATGGGCGCGGGCAGGTCCGACGCGTTCTACCAGAAGCGCATCCCGAAGGGCGCGCCCGAGTGGGTGCAGACGGCCCGCATCGCGTTCCCCAGCGGGCGTTCCGCGGACGAGGTCTGCCCGACCGAGCCCGCGGTGATCGCCTGGGCCGCGAACCTCGGCACGCTGACCTTCCACCCGTGGCCCGTCCGCAGGGGCGACGTCGACCATCCGGACGAGCTGCGCATCGACTTCGACCCGCAGCCCGGCACCGACTTCTCCGACGCCGTCCGCGTGGCGCTCGGCCCGGCCAGTGACCTGCTGTCCGAGCTGGGTTACACGGGGTACGTCAAGACGTCCGGCAAGGCGGGCGTGCACATCTACGTGCGCATCGAGCCCCGCTGGACGTTCACCGAGGTCCGCCGCGCCGCGCTGGCCTTCGCTCGCGAGGTCGAACGCCGCAACCCGGCCGAAGTCACCACGAAGTGGTGGAAGGAGGAGCGCGGCGAGCAGATCTTCATCGACTTCAACCAGAACGCGCGCGACCGCACCATCGCCTCGGCCTACAGCGTCCGCCCGGCGCCGCACGCCCCCGTCTCCGCGCCTGTGACCTGGGACGAGCTGCCCGACGTCGACCCGCGCGACTTCACCATCGCCACGATGCCCGCCCGCTTCGCCGAATTGGGCGACCTGCACGCGTCCATCGACGACGCGTCCTTCTCCCTGGACGCCCTGCTCGACATGGCCGACCGCGACGAGAACGACCACGGCCTCGGCGACATGCCGTATCCGCCGAACTATCCGAAGATGCCCGGCGAGCCCAAACGCGTCCAGCCCAGCAAGAACACCGACAACCACTGACCGGGCCCTGAGGAGGCCGAGGCCCGCCGCCCGGGTGGGCGGCGGGCCCGCCTTCTCCGCTAGTAGAGCTCGCGTTCCTGGACGGGGAGGGTCACCTCCGCGGGGCCGCGCCACGGGGTGGCGCGCTGGGGCGGGGCGATCATGGCGGCCGGGTCGTCCGCGGCGGCCACGACCGGGATGGTGATCGAGGAGCCGCGCAGGTCCACCGTCACCTGGGCGCCGGTGGCCTGCTCGTAGTTGTAGTCGGCGTCGGTGCCGGCGAGGACGAGGGCCAGGCGGTGGCCCTTCTTCAGCAGGTACTCCTGGCTGAGCGTCTCCCAGCTCACCGTGTAGTAGCGGCCCGGCTCCAGGGGCCTCGGGTGGCTCAGCGAGCGGGCGTTCTGGGCGTCCAGCCAGCCGCGGGCGACCACGTTCACCGGCGAGGTGACCGTGGTGACCTCCGTCTGCTTGTAGCAGGCGTCGTCGGCCGGAGTGCTCTCACCGTGGCAGTCCTCGGTGCTGAGGGTGCGGATGCCGGCGCCGGCGCCCAGGTAGTCGACGCGGGTGTCCTCGCCGTAGTCGACGAGCAGGGCGGTCAGGTTGGACGTGGGCTTGTCGAGCTTGATCCTCAGGCGGGCGTCGGGGGTACCGGAGAGGCGCCCGGTGCGGGGGAGCGGGCCGGAGACGAAGGCCGCCCGGTACGGCTGCGAGGCCGTCGGGTCGGCGACCATCGCGCTCTCCGAGTAGCCGAGGCCGCGCGGTCCGGGCGCGTCGGTGAAGGCGGCGGTGCTGCCGCGGGCGGCGCGCCGCAGGCCGAGCGTGCCGTCCGCGCCGGGGCGCAGCACGATGTCGCGGGCGTCGCGGGCCGGCCAGTCGCGCTGGGTGATCCACTGGTCGGGGCCGATCTCGATGTCGGCGCGCGGCTCCCGCATGATGCCGTTGGGGATCTTCTGCAACTCGTGGTCGAACCAGCGGTGCAGGGTGTCCACCCACGCGTCGCGGCGGACGTCGAACGGGTCGACGTGGCCGCGCTGCGACAGCCACACCTTGCGCTGGACGCCGCGCCGCGCGAGCGCGTTCCACCATTCCGCGAAGTGGTCGTCCTTCACGTTCAGGTCGTTGACGCCGTGGGACGCGAAGATGCTCGCGCGGACGCGGGAGGCGCGGGCGATCGTCCCGTCCCGGTAGTCGGTGGTCTTCCAGTACGCGTTGTAGTTGCCGCTGGCGTCGTCCTCGCCCTCGTCCAGACCGGCGTTGACGGCCGCGCACTTCTCCGGCGGGTCGGTGTCGACGTAGGAGGCGAGCCACGGCTGCTCGTCGTCGGTGTACTTGACGCCGTTCATGCGGCTGTAGTCGTACCAGCTGCTGATCGCCGAAATCGGGACGATCGTCTCCAGGCCCTTGACGCCGGTCGCGGCGACGCCGTTGGCGAGCGTCCCGTCGTAGGACTTGCCGATCATGCCGGTGCGGCCGGTCGTCCAGGTGGCCCGCACCGGCGTGCCGTCCGGCTTGAACGCCTTCGCCCGGCCGTTGAGCCAGTCGACCACGGCCTTGCCGCCGAGGACGTCGCTGGGCCCGCCGCTGACCGGGCAGCCGTCGGAGCGGGTCGTCCCGACCATGTCCACGGCGAGGAACGCGTACCCGCGCGGGACGAAGTAGTTGTCGTAGTACAGCGGGAACTTCACCGGGTTCCCGTTCGCGTCGTAGGTCTTGAGCTCGCCCTCGTTGCCGCGCCCGGCGTTGTCGTAGTACGGGCTCTCGTCCATGATCACCGGGACCTTGAGGCCGTGCTCGGTCTCCTTCGGCCGGATGATGTCGACGTTGACGCGGTCCTTCCTGCCGTCCCGGTCGCTGTCGACGCTCGACTCGACGTAGACGTGCTCACGGATCGCGTCCTTGTAGGAGAAGACCGGCTGGGTCACGCCGTCCTTCACCACGATCGTGGGGGACGGCAGGGCGAGCGCGGTCGCCCCGCCGCCCGCGCCGGCGAGCGCGGCGCCGGTCAGCACGGCCACCGTCATCGTCCGCCGGGTTCGTCTCAGGGATCGCCTGGCCAACCCGCACCTCCGGGGGAGCTGAGAAAATGATCTCTACGGAGGCACACGCTCCTCGCCCCCCGGCGCCCGGTAAAGGGCACCGTACGACGAACTCGGCCCGGATTTGGTCACCTCCTGCCCTTGCACGGCGCTGGCACGCGGCCCCGGCCGCGCTCGCTCGCCCGCCGCGACTAGCGCTTCGCGCGGTTCACCGCGGCCAGGACCGCCTCCACCGAGGCGGTCAGCACGGACGTGTCACGGCCCGCGCCCCACGACGTCACCCCGTCGACGCGGCATTCCGCGTAGGCGACGGCCATCGCGTCGGGGCCCGTCTCGGTGGCGTGCTCCGCGAACTGAAGGACGTCCACCTTGATCCCGGCCGACGACAGGGCGGCGGCGAGCGCGTCGATGGGGCCGTTGCCCGTCCCGGTGTGCTCGCGCCCGTCGCCGTCCACCCGGATGACGCCGGTGAAGTCGTGCCGCGCCGGGCCCGTGCTGGACGTCCGCCAGCCGGTCACGGAGACCGGGCCGGACGGCCGGAGGTACTCGGCGCGGAACAGGTCCCACAGTTCGGCCGCCGTGACCTCCTCGCCGCTGCCGTCCGTCGCCCGCTGCACCACCTGCGAGAACTCGATCTGCAGGCGGCGCGGCAGTTCGAGCCCGTACCCGGTGCGCAGCAGGTAGGAGATCCCGCCCTTGCCGGACTGGCTGTTGACCCGGATGACCGCCTCGTAGCCGCGCCCGACGTCGGCGGGGTCGATCGGCAGGTACGGGACGTCCCACGGCGACTGCTCCGGCGGCGTCCCCGACTCCCGCGCGCGGCGGGTGTGCAGGGCCATGCCCTTGCCGATCGCGTCCTGGTGCGTCCCGGAGAACGCCGTGTAGACGAGGTCGCCGCCGTACGGGTGCCGCTCGTGGACGGGCAGCCGGTTGCAGTGCTCGACCGTCCGGCGGATCTCATCGATGTCGGAGAAGTCAATCATCGGGTCGACGCCCTGCGCGTGCAGGTTCAGCGCCAGCGTGACGAGGTCGACGTTGCCGGTCCGCTCGCCGTTGCCGAACAGGCACCCCTCGACCCGCTGCGCGCCCGCCAGCACCGCCAGCTCGGCGCAGGCGACGCCCGTCCCGCGGTCGTTGTGCGGGTGGACGGAGAGGATCACCGCGTCCCGCCGGGCCAGGTGCCGGTGCATGTACTCGATCTGGTCGGCGTACACGTTCGGCGTGGCGATCTCCACGGTCACCGGGAGGTTCAGGATCACCGGCCGGTCGGGGGAGGCGTCCCACAGCCCGGTGACCGCGTCGCACACCTCCAGCGCGTAGTCGGGCTCGGTGAAGTTGAACGTCTCGGGCGAGAACTCGAACCGCACGCCCGGCCGGGCGAGCCGTGCCACGTCGGCCGCCCCGTCCATGATCAGCCGCTTCACGCCGGCGCGGTCGGAGCCGAGCACGACGTCCCGCCAGACGGGGCCCGTCGCCGTGTAGAGGTGGACGACTGCTCTGGGCAGCCCTTCGATCGACGCGAACGTCCGCTCGATCAGCTCGCGCCGCGCCGGGGTGAACACGACGGGCGTCACATCGTCCGGTAGACCGGTCACCGCCAGGTGCCGGACGAAGTCGAAGTCGGTCCGGCTGGCCGACGGGTAGCCGACCTCGATCTCCTTGAAGCCCATCGCCGCGAAGAGGTCGAACATGCGGCGCTTGCGCGCGGTGTCCATGGGTTCGGCCAGTGCCTGGTTGCCGTCCCGCAGGTCGACGGGCACCCACAGCGGCGCCGCCTCGATCCGCCGCGACGGCCAGGTGCGCTCGATCACGGGGACGGGCGACGGAACACGGTCGTGGACCGACCGGTACCGGTGGAACGGCATCGAGCTGCCGCGCTGCGGGTTCCAGGAGGGCCCGGCCACCGGGCCGGACGGGGTGCGCAGAGTCGGGAAGTTCATGGGGCCTTGTCCTCAGCATCGCCGGAAGACCGGCAGCACCGGACCCCGCGGCGGGGTGCCGGTCCGGATCAGGCCCCGCCGCGGCGACCGAGGAGCAGCACCCGCCACGACATGACCGCCACCCAACCACACCTCAGCTCCTCAGACAACCTGAGTGGGGGGTAGCCTGACCGTCCGCCCATCGTGAAGGAGCCCGCATGCCCCTCGGCCCGTCCGCCGGTCGCCCACCGCCCAGCGGACCGGCTCCGCTCGGCCCGCTGCGGCCCAGCCCGCTCGTCGAGCAGGCCGCCCGGCGACTGCGCGACCGGATCGCGGACGGATCCTGGCCGGTCGGGACGAGGCTCCCCGGCGAGACGACCCTGGCCCGCGACCTGGGCGTGGGCCGGTCGACGGTCCGCGAGGCGCTGCGCGCCCTGGCCGGCGCCGGCCTCGTCCGGGCCCGCCAGGGCGCCGGCGTGTTCGTCATCGCGACGGAACCGGACGGGGACTGGCCCGCCCGGCTCCGCCGCGCCTCGGTCGCCGACGTCTACGAGATGCGGATGATGCTGGAGGTCCGCGCCGCCGAACTGGCCGCCGAGCGCCGCACGGACGCCGACCTCGCCGCCCTCGACGCGGCCCTGGCCGCCCGCGACGCCGCCTTCGCCGGCCCGGCCGTCGAGGCGTTCATCGACGCCGACATCGCCCTGCACACGGCCGTCGTCGCCGCCGCGCACAACCCGGTCCTCGCCGACCTGTTCGGCGAGTTCGTCCCCGTCCTGCGCGACGGCCTGCTCGACCTCGTGACCCTGGTGGACGTCCGCACGTCCGACACCGCCCACGGCCGCGCCGCCCACGCCGCCCTCATCGAGGCCGTCCGCGCCGGCGACCCCGCCGCCGGCGGCGCCATCATCAAAACCGAACTCACCCAGACCCTCGCCGCCCTACTCCAGGGAGGCTAGGAGGGGTGGAAGGTCGTTGTCGTGGACGATCGTCAGGCGGCGGGTGGGGCGGGTCAGGGCGACGTAGAGGTCCTGGCCGCCCTTGGGGGATTCGGCCAGGATGCCGGACGGGTCCACGACGATGACCGCGTCGAACTCCAGGCCCTTGGCCTCCTCGGTGGTGAGGACGACGACCGGGGAGTCGAGCGCCTCGGGGGTCGCGCCGGCGGCGGCGTCCGGGAGGGCGTCCAGGACGGCGGCGTGGCGGGCCCCGGAGGCGATGACGGCGAGGCGGCCCTCGGCGGCGACGTCGTCGGTGACGAGGGCGAGCTCGGATCGGACGAGCGCCGGGAGCTCGGCCACCGGTAGGGCCACCGCGGTGGGCGGCGGGCCGTCGTCGCGGACGGGCTCGGGCGGTGTCTGGCCCGGGTCGACGGCGGCGAGGACACCGGCGGCGACCCGCATGATGGCGGCCGGCGTGCGGTAGTTGACCAGCAGGCGCTGCTCCCGCCAGCGGCCCGGGACGTAGCGGTCGAGCATCTGGCCCCAGGTGGCGGCGCCCGCGGCGTTGCCGGTCTGCGCGATGTCGCCGACGACGGTCAGGGAGCGGGTGGGGACGCGGCGCATCACCGCCCGCCAGGCCATCTCGGAGAGTTCCTGCGCCTCGTCCACGATCACGTGGCCGTACACCCATTCGCGGTCGGCGAGGGCGCGCTGCGCGGTGGTGCGGGACGGGCCGCCGTCGTGGTGGCGTTCGGCCAGCTCGCCCGCGGAGATCACGTCGCGGGCGGAGAGCAGGTTCGTGGTGCCCGCGGACTCGATGACCTCGCGGGCGTAGCGCTCCTCCTCGGCGCGGGCCGCGTCGGCGGCGCGCCGCCGGGCCCGGTCGGCGGAGTCGTCGGTGCCCAGGTGCTCGGCGGCCTCGTCGAGGAGCGGGACGTCGGAGACCGTCCAGGGGGAGCCGGGCGGACGGTGCAGGGGCGCGCAGTCGAGGCCGGCCCGGGCGCCGAGGCGGGCGAGGGCGTCGGGGGAGGCGTAGAGGTCGGTCAGGAGCTGCTGCGGGGCAAGCTCGGGCCAGAGTTCATTGAGGGCCTTGTGGACGGCCGGGTCCTGCCAGAGCGCCTCCTTGGCCAGGCGGAGGTCGGCTTCGTCCAGGAGGGGTTCGTCCTCGGCCTCGTCGATGAGTTCCTGGAGCCAGTCGGGGAGCCCGCCGGATTTCGCCATCTCCTCCAGGGGCTCGTCCATGATGCGGTCGTACTGCTCGGCCCGGTTGACGGCGAGGGCTTCGAGCATGTCGTGGACGAAGCGGCGCCGCTGGACGTTGTGGGGGAGGCGCAGAGCGCGGGCACGATCGCGGATCTGTGCGCACTGCTCGCCGTCGACGGTGAGGCTGAGACCCTCCACGTCGATGTGGAGGCCGTCCGAGGGCACCTGCTGCCGTTCGCGGATGGCCGCCTGCACGAGGTCGGCCATGCGGATGTCGCCCTTGATGACGGCGACCTCGGGTGTCTCCCGCGCGGTCGCCTTGAGCCCCGGGTAGAGCTCGCCGACGGTCGCCAGGGCGACGTCGGTCTCGCCCAGGCCGGGAAGGACCTGCTCGATGTAGCGGAGGAACGTGGCGTTCGGGCCGACGACGAGCACTCCGCGCCGTTCGAGGACGTCCCGGTGCGTGTAGAGCAGGTACGCGGCGCGGTGCAGGGCGGCGACCGTCTTGCCGGTGCCGGGACCTCCCTGGACGACGAGCACACCGTGCAGGCCGGAGCGGATGACCTGGTCCTGCTCCTCCTGGATGGTCGCGACCACGTCGCTCATCCGGCCCGTCCGGCCGCGGCGCAGGGTGGCGAGCAGGGCGGCCTCGCCGACGATGCCGCGGCGCTCCGACTCGTCCAGGCCCTCCAGGTCGAAGACCTCGTCGTCCAGCCGGACGACCTCGCGGTGCCGCAGGTGCAGGTGGCGGCGGCGCGCGAGGGTGCCGGGCGCGCCGGGCGTGGCGGTGTAGAACGGCCGGGCCGCGGCGGCGCGCCAGTCGATCAGGATGGGTTCGCGGTCCTCGTCGCGCAGGCCGATGCGGCCGACGTAGAAGGTGTCGCCGGGCCCGCCGGCGTCGGCGCGGTGGTCGATCCGGCCGAAGCACAGGGCGTGCTCGACACCGCCGAGCCGGGCGAGCCGGCGGGCGGCCTCGTCGGTCGCGACGGCGCTCTCCACCCGCGCCTGGAACGCGGCGCCGCCGCCCGCCGCCGGACCCTCGCGCAGCGCGGCCTCGGCCTTCGCCCGCTCGGCGTCGAGCCGGGCGTACACGCGGGACACGTGCGCCTGCTCGGTGCGCATCGGCGTGGAATCTTCGCGGTCGGGGTTGACAGCGTCCGCTTGACGGAGTCCCATGCTTCGGCTACACTCCTATTTATAGGATTAGGTTTTCTGTGCGCAACTTCTAAGTTGGCTAGCCTAGCATCCTTCCCGCCGCCCTGCATGATCTTCTAGCGCCGCCCAAAAGATCGTCTCTGTTGCGGCGGACGTCATCCGCGCGGTGCCCATCGGTCACCGATCTTCGTGAGGCTGTCCGGCGATCAATGCCGGATCCTCCGAAAGGTCGCTCCCTCATGGCCGACTCCGTCCACCCGCTGAACCGGCGCACGTTCCTCGTCACGAGCGGTCTCGCCACCGCCACCGTCGCCGCCACCACCGTCCTGCCGGGCACCGCCCACGCTGGAGCACACGCCGCTCCGGGCCAGAAGTCCCGCGACCTGCCCGGCGACCCGTTCACCCTCGGCGTCGCGTCCGGCGACCCCGATCCGGACGGGTTCGTCCTCTGGACCAGGCTGGCCCTGAACCCCCTTGCCGAGGACGGTCTCGGCGGCATGCCGGCCCGCACCGTTCCCGTCCGCTGGGAGGTCGCGTCCGACGACCGCTTCCGCCGGGTCGTGCGGCGCGGCACCGCCGCCGCCCGCCCCGAGTCCGCCCACTCCGTCCACATCGAGCTGAACGGGCTGCGCCCCGGCCGCGAGTACTGGTACCGGTTCCGCACCGGCACCCACATCTCCCCGGTCGGACGGACCCGCACCGCCCCGCACCCGGCCACCTACGGCCCCGACCTCGCGATGGCGTTCGTCTCCTGCAGCCAGTTCGAGCACGGCTACTTCACGGCGTACCGGCGGCTCGCCGAAGAGAACCCCGACCTCGTCCTGCACCTGGGCGACTACCAGTACGAGTACAAGAAGGGCGTCTACAACACCCCCGGCGGCAACGTCCGCGACCACGAGGGCCCCGAGACGGTCACGCTGGCGGACTACCGGCTCCGGCACGCCCAGTACAAGTCCGACCACGACCTCCAGGCCGCGCACGAGGCCGCGCCGTGGCTCGTCGTGTTCGACGACCACGAGGTGGAGAACAACTGGGCCGACGACATCCCCGAGGCCAACTCCGACACCCCGTCCTACGAGGCGTTCCGCGCCCGCCGCGCCGCCGCGTTCCAGGCGTACTACGAGAACATGCCGCTGCGCCGGCGCTCCGTCCCGAAGGGGCCGGACATCCAGATCTACCGGCGCGTCCAGTGGGGCCGGCTCGCCGGCTTCCACATGCTCGACACGCGGCAGTTCCGCGACGACCAGGGCTGCGGCGACGGCTACAAGGACTGCCCCGAGGCCGCCGACCCGAAGCGCTCCATCACCGGCGACGCGCAGGAGGCATGGCTGCTGGACGGCTTCCGCCGCTCCCGCGCCCGCTGGGACGTCCTCGGCCAGCAGGTGTTCTTCGCCCAGCGCGACAACACCGACGGCCCCGTCAAGAAGACCTCGATGGACGCCTGGGACGGCTACGCCGCCTCCCGCGACCGCATCACCAAGGGCTGGCTGGACGCCGGGGTCCGCAACCCGGTCGTGCTCACCGGCGACGTCCACGCCCACTGGGCGAGCGACCTGAAGGCCGACTACGACGACCCCGGCTCCAGGACCGTCGGGGCGGAACTGGTGTGCACGTCCATCACCAGCACCGGTGACGGCGCGGACTCCAACCCGGCCGACCACCCCTTCCTCACGATCAACCCGCACCTGCGCTTCTACAACAACCAGCGGGGCTACGTGCTGACGAGGATCGGCAAGGACGAGCTGAAGGCCGACTTCAAGACGCTGCCCACCGTCCGGACGCCGGGCGCCGAGATCTCCACCAAGGCCACGTTCGTCATCGAGGACCGCGTCCCCGGCGTCAACCAGACCTATCTGCGCCCGTACGCGCGGGCGAAGATGTCGGCGCAGTCGGAGCGCGACCTGATCCAGCAGACCATCGACAACGAGACCCAGCCCTGACCCACCCGAGACCGCCGGGGCCGGTCGCGGCACGCCGCCGCGCCCGGCCCCGGTGCCTCAGCGGTGGTGCCTCAGCGGTCGACCCGCGGCTTCGTCGCCCCGCCGCCGAAGATGTCGCCCAGGTCATAGGCCACGGGCACCTCCAGCTGCTCGTAGGTGCAGGACTCCGGCGTCCGGTCGGGACGCCAGTTGCGGAAGCGGGCGGTGTGCCGGAAGCGGGCGCCCTCCATCGCCTCGTACGCCACCTCCACGACCAGGTCGGGACGCAGCGGCACCCAGCTGAGGTCCTTCTTGCCCGTCCAGCGGGATACCGCGCCCGGCATCCGGTCGGCGGTCGCCTCGCTCTGGCTCGCCCACTCGGCCCACGGATGCTCGGAGAGTTCCTCCAGCCGGTACGGCTGCAGCTCCTCCACCAGCTCGGCGCGGCGCTCCATCGTGAACGAGGCCGCGACGCCGACATGCTGGAGCTTGCCCTCGGAGTTGTAGAGCCCGAGCAGCAGCGACCCCACGATGGGGCCCGACTTGTGCCAGCGGAAGCCCGCCACCACGCAGTCGGCCGTGCGCTCGTGCTTGACCTTGAACAGCACCCGCTTGTCGGGCTCGTACACGGTGTCGCGCGGCTTGGCGATGACGCCGTCCAGCCCGGCGCCCTCGAACTCGTCGAACCAGCGCAGCGCGAGCTCGTAGGAGTCGGACGCCGGCGTCACGTGGATCGGCGCCCTCACCCCGGCCAGGGTGTCGACGAGCCGCCGCCGCCGCTCGCCGAGCGGCACCTCCAGCAGCGACTCGCCGCCGACCGCCAGCAGGTCGAACGCCACGAACGACGCGGGCGTCTCCTCCGACAGCAGCTTGATCCGCGACGCGGCCGGGTGGATGCGCTGCTGGAGGCCGTCGAAGTCGAGGCGCGTCCCCTTCGGCAGCACGATCTCGCCGTCGACCACGCACCGCTCCGGCAGCTCGCGCCGCACCGCCTCGACCACCTCGGGGAAGTAGCGGGTGAGCGGCTTCTTCCCGCGGCTGGACAGCTCCACCTCGTCGCCGTCGCGGAACACGATGCAGCGGAAGCCGTCCCACTTCGGCTCGTACAGCAGGTCGCCCCTGGGCATGGTCTTGACCGCCTTGGCCAGCATCGGCGGCAGCGGCGGGCTGATCGGCAGGTCCATCCCGCCATCTTGCTACCCGCCACCGACAGAACACCATCCCGGGGTTCGATAACGTGCAGGTCATGCGCCGTCTGCTGCCCGAACCCGCCGCCGGCGACGACCCGTGCGCCGACCCTTACGAGGCGTACGGAGACCAGCCCGGACTGCGCCTCGGCATGGTCATGAGCGTGGACGGTTCGGCCACCGACGCCGACGGCTGGACGGACGGCCTCGGCGGCGACGCCGACTTCCGCGTCTTCCGGACCCTGCGCGCACTGACCGACGCCATCCTCGTAGGCGCCGGCACCGTCCGCACCGGACGCCTCGGCCCCGCCCGCCTGCGCCGCGATCTGCGGGCGCGCCGGGGGAGACCGCCCGCCCCGACGGTCGTGGTGAGCCGCTCCCTCGACCTCGACTGGACGCTCCCGCTGTTCACCGAGGCCGAGACGCCCACCATCGTGGTGACGTCGCGAAACAGCAGGGAGAGGGCCCCGGGCCACATCCGGGTCGTCGCGGAGGGCGAAGACGACGTCGACCTCCCCGCCGCCGTCAGGACGCTGCGCGAGGACCTCGGCTACGAGCATCTCCTCTGCGAAGGCGGGCCCGCCCTGGCGACCGCGCTGATCCGGGCGTCCCTCGTCGACGAGCTGTGCCTCAACATCGCCCCGACCCTCCTCGGAGGCCCCCGCCACACGCGCCTCCTGGACGGCCTGGAGACCGAGGTGCCGCTCGAACCGGCCGCCCTCTACATCGACGAGGGCGTGCTGTTCGTCCGCTACCGCCTGCGCGCCTAGCCCGATAACAGGCTGTGCACCAATCTGTACGAATCCGTCATGGCGGGAGCGTCCGGAGGCCACACTTGCCCTCGGGGACGGGGAGCATAGGCGCACAGAAGGGAGCGGGGGGTGGAGTACGCGGCGCTGTGCGCGTGGATCCTCGCCGCCGTGGCGGGCGGCTACCTGCTGGTCATCTGGATCCTGAACGGGGGGCGCTCGACGAAGGTGACGCGGTTCCCGATCCTGGTCGTGGTGGGGCACCCGCTCGCGGCCGTGGCGGGCCTCGCCGTCTGGATCGCCTACCTGGTCACCGGGAACGCCGCCTGCGCGTGGGCGGCGTTCATCGCCCTGCTGGTCGTCGTCCTGCAGGGCTTCATGCTGTTCACCCGCTGGCTGGTGGGCCGCGGCGGCCGGCACGCCCGCGGCGCGGAACAGGCGTTCCCCGCCGCGGCGGTCGCCGTGCACGGCGCGGTGGCGGTCACGACGGTCGTGCTGGTGTTCCTGACGGCCATCCAGGTCACCCGCGCCTGAACACGTCCTAGGGGAGCCTTCGCAGGACCAGCAGGGCGCGGTCGGTCAGCGGGACGGTGTCGCGCGCCTTGAGGCGCGGACGGTCGCCGAAGGAGTCGTGTTCGGCGGTGTCGAGGGTGTACTCCCAGCGCTCCCCGTACTCGGGGCCGGGGAGGGTGAACTCGACCGGCCCAGAACCGGCGTTGACCAGCAGGAGGAACGAGTCGTCGCGGACGCGGCGGCCGCGCGGGTCCGGTTCGGTGATGGCGTCGCCGTTGAGGAACACGCCGAGGGACTTGGCGAACCCGACGTTCCAGTCCTGGTCGGTCATGCTGTCGCCGGCCGGGGTGAGCCAGGCGATGTCGGCGGCGGCTCCGCTGCCCCGCCCGGTGAAGAAGCGGCGGCGCCGGAACACCGGGTGGTCGTGCCGCAGGCGCGACAGGATCCGGACGAACTCCATGTCGCCCGGGTCCTCCCAGCGGACCCAGGCGATCTCGTTGTCCTGGCAGTAGGCGTTGTTGTTGCCCTGCTGCGTGCGGCCCAGCTCGTCGCCGTGGGAGAGCATCGGCACGCCCTGCGACAGGAACAGCGTCGCGAGGAAGTTGCGGCGCTGCCGGGCGCGCAGGGCCAGGACGGCCGGGTCGCCGGTCGGGCCCTCCACCCCGCAGTTCCAGGAGCGGTTGTCGTCGGTGCCGTCCCGGTTGTCCTCGCCGTTGGCCTCGTTGTGCTTGTGGTCATAGGACACGAGGTCGGTGAGCGTGAACCCGTCGTGGCAGGTCACGAAGTTGATGGACGCGAACGGCCGCCGCGCGCTGTGCTCGTACAGGTCGGACGAGCCGGTGAGGCGGGACGCGAACTCCGGCATGGTCGCGTACGACCCGCGCCAGAAGTCGCGGACCGTGTCGCGGTACTTGCCGTTCCACTCCGTCCACAGCGGCGGGAAGTTGCCGACCTGGTAGCCGCCCTCGCCGACGTCCCACGGCTCGGCGATCAGCTTCACCTGCGAGACCACCGGGTCCTGCTGGACGAGGTCGAAGAACGCGGCGAGCCGGTCGACGTCGTGCAGCTCCCGGGCCAGCGCCGAGGCGAGGTCGAACCGGAACCCGTCGACGTGCATCTCCAGGATCCAGTAGCGCAGCGAGTCCATGATGAGCTGCAGCGCGTGCGGGTTGCGGACGTTCAGCGAGTTGCCGCAGCCGGTGTAGTCGAGGTGGTAGCGCTTGTCGTCGTCGCGCAGCCGGTAGTAGGACGCGTTGTCGATGCCGCGGAACGACAGCGTCGGGCCCAGGTGGTCGCCCTCGGCGGTGTGGTTGTAGACGACGTCCAGGATGACCTCGATGCCCGCCTCGTGCAGGGCGCGGACCATCGCCTTGAACTCCAGCACCTGCTCCCCGTACTGCCCGGACGAGCTGTAGGAGTTGTGCGGCGCGAAGAACCCGATGGTGTTGTAGCCCCAGTAGTTGTCCAGGCCCCGCGCCACCAGCGCGTGCTCGGGGATCGACTGGTGCACCGGCATGAGCTCCACGGCCGTCACGCCGAGGTCGACCAGGTGGTCGATCATCACCGGGTGCGCGAGCCCCGCGTACGTGCCGCGCTGCTCCTCCGGGATGCCCGGGTGCAGCTTCGTCAGGCCCTTCACGTGCGCCTCGTAGATGACGCTCTCGTGGTAGGGGACGCGCGGCGGCCGGTCGTCCGCCCAGTCGAAGAACGGGTTGATGACGACGTTCTTCGGCATGTGGGCGGCGCTGTCGTCCTCGTTCAGCGCGTCGGGGTCGTCGAACCGGTAGGAGAACAGCGACTCGTGCCAGCGGACGCCGCCCGCCACGGCCTTGCCGTACGGGTCGAGCAGCAGCTTGGACGGGTTGCAGCGGTGCCCGTCGCGCGGGCTGAACGGCCCGTGCACCCGGTACCCGTACCGCTGGCCGGGGCCGATGCCGGGCAGGTAGCCGTGCCAGACGAACCCGTCGACCTCCGGCAGGTCGCGCCGGGTCTCGGTCCCGTCGGCGTCGAACAGGCACAGCTCGACCCGCCGCGCCACCTCGGAGAACAGGGCGAAGTTCGTGCCCGTGCCGTCCCAGGTGGCGCCCAGCGGATAGGGGTCCCCGGGCCACACCTCCCGCATGCTCTCCCCTCCCGGCCGCTTCTCCCGCCGTGCAGCGCGTTCCCCGTTGATTCTGGCCTACTCCCGCCTTCCGCGCTCGCCACGATCCGGTACCAGAGTGTCACAGCGGGTCGGCCGCCCGGCCCGAGGCCGCGATGCCGCCGGACAGGGCGCCGGGCAGGGCGCCGAGGGCGCCGGTCAGCCGCCGGGTGGTGATCGCCAGACGATCTCGTCGTCGCTGGTCTCCCGGGTGGGGTACAGGCCGAGCTTGCCGGCGACGGCGGCGGACGCCCGGTTGTCCGGGTGGACGGTCGCGACGACGGACCCGACGCCGTGCGCGCCGAGCCAGGTCAGCAGGGCGCGGGCGGCCTCCGTCGCGAAGCCGAACCCCTGGTAGGGCATGCCGACGACCCAGGCGACGGAGGCGATGGTGCGCGGCGGCCCCGGCGTGACCGTCGACCCGGCCGACGGCGGGGCCACGGCGAAGCCGGGGGCCGCGGGCGTGACCGTCGCCTGGACGTAGCCGACGGCCTGCCCGTCCCGGGCGCGGCGGACGATCCAGTTCAGCCAGTACTCCTGGTGGAAGGGGGCCGGGCCCGCGACCAGGTGCGCGTAGCGGGCGCGCAGCTCGGCACGGGTGAGGGGCTCGCCGCCGATGTAGTCGTGCAGGCGCGGATCGTCCAGCACGGGCGCCATCTCGTCCGCGTGGTGGACCGCCAGCGGCTCCAGGACGAGGCGCTGGGTGCGGATGGTCTCCGCGATCGGCCCGTACACCCGCCGATCGTATGCCCCGCCCCGTCAGCGGCGCCCGTTCTCGGACCGCCGTGTCCACAGGCCGGCCGGATGCTGCTTCGGGTCGAGCCACAGCCATGGCTGGGCGTGCCGGAACTCCAGGTCGGTGCCCGGCTGCCAGGGGAACAGGCCGTTCCTGTTGGGCCAGACGACCTGGAGGACCGGCAGCGGAGGACGCCGGTAGAACGCCACCGCGCCCGCGAACAGCCCGTCGAGCCAGTGCGGGTCGACGTCGCGGAACGCGGCCTGCTGCCCCCGGACGACGCCGTCGCGGCGCTCGCCGCCGGCCGGGCCGCCGCCCTCAGCGGTCCGCCGGCCGAGCACGTTGAGGATCTCCTCGGTCTCGTACACGTCGCCGCCGAACATCGCCAGCTCGGGCGCCCGGTGGCTGTGCCACAGGCCGATCGTGTACGCCCAGCCGGGCCCGTCGGCGTCCGGCTGCACGAGGACGACGCTCCACCCGTACTGGGTGATGTGCACGATCGTGCGGAGCTGGAAGTTGTCCAGGCGGTCGCGGTCGCCGTAGTCGCGGCAGATCACGCAGGTGCACGAGGGGCGGTCGCCGGACATGACCCTCAGTTTACGATCTGTCGACCCTGGGTCCGCGCCGGTGTCCCGCCGAGCGGGCGTCACCAGAACACGCCGGTGTCCCGCGGCCGCGCCTCCGTGCCGTCGGCGGTCTTCGGGCCGGCCAGCCCCCGGACGAGCACGGTCCCGAGCAGCATCGCCGCCGGCAGTCCGAGCGGCACGGCCGTCAGCGGGAGGACCGACGCGACCTCCAGCGCCGTCCCGTCGAGCAGCCCCGCGACACCGAGGTTGGCGCCCTGCCGGCCCGCCGCGAGGACGACCGCGAGGACCGCGGCGGCGACGGCGGCCGCGGCCGCCGGCAGCGCCAGCGCGCGGCGCCGCGCGAAGAACCCGAGCGCGACGCCGAGCGCGCCGAGCACGGGCAGCGCCATCGCCCCGCACCAGCGGGCCGGGCGCGGCCTCATCTCGACCGCGACGACGGGCGCGGGGCCGCCCTCGCGCAGCCGCCAGACGCGCTTCCCGGCCGGGGCGGCGGCCGGCGTCCGGACCGTGGCCGGGACCGGCGGGAGGTGCAGCCTCAGCGTCGTGTCCTCGAAGCCCCGCGCGGTGAGCCGGTGCAGGGCCCCGGACGCGTCGATCCGCAATGACGCTTTGCGGCCCGTCCGGTAGGCGCGGTCGACCTCGGCTCGGGCAAAGGGGAAACCGCGCCCTTTCCGGGTGCTGACGCGCACTGCTCTCGCGGCCGGGAACAGTTCCCGGGCGATGAGCCCGGCCAGGGCCCGCACCCCGGCGTCCGACGGGAGCCGCCCCGCCGCCTGCAGGTCGACCTCGGCGCCCCCGTCGTCCAGCACGGTGACGTCCAACCGGGCCCGCTGCGGCGGCGGTGCGCCGCCGCCCCCGCAGCCCGCGAGGACGGCGAGCGCGAGCAGCGCCACCGCCATCGCGGTGAGCCACCGAAGGGACACCGGGTCTCCGTTTGTCGGTCGTTGCCACAAGGGGTTGGAGAACGGCTCATTTTAGGCGGCGGGATGCCCGCCGCGTCCACGGCGGTTGCCCGGCGGTTCCCCGGCGCGCCGACCGTGACGGCGTGGTCTGGCATCATCGGGAGGCCAGCGTCAGTGTCGGAACGTTCCGGGAAGGGCCCGCATGCCACGTCGTCCGGGGTTCGCGGCCGAGCGGCGCCAGCGGCTGCTGGAGATGGTCCACGCGAACGGCGCGGTCTCCATGCGCGCTCTCGCGGCCTCGCTGGAGGCGTCCGAGGCGACCGTGCGCCGCGACATCCGGGCGCTGGAGGCCGAGGGCCTGCTCGACCGCCGGCACGGCGGCGCGGTCGCGCCCGGCGGGCTGTCCCGGGAGCCGACCTACCAGCAGAAGGCCCAGGTCGCGGCGGCGGAGAAGACCGCGATCGCGCGGCTCGCCGTCGAGCTGGTCGAGGAGGGCGACGCGATCGTGGTCGGCGCGGGCACGACCACCCGGGAGCTGGCCCGCGAGCTCACCGGCTTCGACTCGCTCACGGTGGTCACCAACTCGCTGCTCGTCGCCCAGGTGCTCGCCGAGGCGCGCGGTGTCGAGGTCGTGATGACGGGCGGCTCGCTGCGGGGCGCCATCCACGCGCTGGTCGGCGGCGCCGCCGAGCAGACGCTGGCCAGCCTCCGCGTGCGCCGGGCGTTCATCTCGGGCAACGGGCTCACCGCCGAACGCGGCCTGTCCACGCCGAACATGCTGGTCGCGGGCGTCGACCGGGCCCTGGCGCACGCCGCCCAGGAGGTGGTCGCGCTGGTGGACCACACGAAGGTCGGCGTCGACACGATGTTCCAGACGGTGCCCGCCGACGAGATCGCGTTCCTCGTGACCGACGCGCAGGCGCCGAAGCCGGAGCTGGGGGAGTTCGAGAACGCGGGCGTCGACGTCTGGGTCGCCTCCGTCCGCGACGACGCCTAGGCCCGCGGGTGACGTTCTGATGCGAACCTGTCGTTATGTGAGCGGTATTGACAGGATCTGATCGAAGGTGGCTGAATAACGACCACCAGCCTGGTTCGCGGAAGGGTCTCGATCATGGTCAAGCATCCCGGCGCCGGCGGGTCTCCGAAGGCCGTACGCCTCCTGGCCGCCGACTGATCCGTTCCGCCCCCCGACCGGGCGGCGGGCGCGCAGACCCACTTACCCCGGGGCCGCCCGCCGCCCACCGGAGATCCCGCCGGGAGCAGCCCGTGTCACCGCCCGATCCCGTGCCGTCGCTCGATCCCGTGCCGTCGCTCGATCCCGTGCCGTCGCTCGATCCCGTGCCGCCGCGGGAGTCCGCCGCGCCCGAGTCCGCCGCGCCCGAGTCCGCCGCGCCCGAGTCCGCTGCGCCCGGGGCCGCTGCGTCCGAGGCGCGGCTCATCGCGGCCGCCGGCGCCGTCCAGCGCTGCACGGGCCGCCCGTGGCGGGCCGTATGACCGATTTCGACACCGGAGACGATGTCCTGGACACCCTCAGCTCCCTCCGCACGCCGGTCCGGCTGGCCGACTCGCGGGAACTCATCTACTTCGACGACGAGCCCGGCCACGACCGGTCCGCGCCCGACCTGCGCCCGCTCCCCCCGCACCGGCCGAGCTCGGAGCTGCGGCTCGACCCGGTGACGGGGGAGTGGGTCGTCATGGCGGCGCACCGGCAGGACCGCACGCACCTGCCCGCGCAGAGCGAATGCCCACTCTGCCCGTCGGCGGGCGGGCGGCACAGCGAGATACCCGCCGCCGACTACCACGTCGTCACGTTCGAGAACCGGTTCCCGTCCCTCGGCGGCCCGCCCGCCGGCGGCCGCTGCGAGGTCGTCTGCTTCACCAGCGACCACGGGGCGTCCTTCGCGCGCCTGCCGGACCGGCGGCTGGAGACGGTCGCCCGCGCCTGGACGGACCGGACCGCCGAGCTGAACCGCCGCCCCGGCACCGAGTACGTGTTCGTCTTCGAGAACCGCGGCGTCGAGATCGGCACGACGCTGCACCACCCGCACGGCCAGATCTACGCCTACCCGTTCGTCCCGGCGAGCGCGGCGCGCGCGCTGGAGACGGCGCGGCGCCACCGGGCCGAGCGGGGCTCCTGCCTGTTCTGCGGCATCGTGGCCGCCGAGCGGGCCGGGGAACGGGTCGTCGCCCGCTCGGACCGCTTCGTCGCGTTCGTCCCCGAGGCGGCGCGCTGGCCGTACGAGGTGCATATCTACCCGTACCGGCACGTCACCGGGCTCCCCGAACTGGATCCCGGCGAGCGTCTGGAGCTGATGGTGCTGTACCGGGACGTCCTGCGCCGCTTCGACCGGCTCTTCGACGCGCCCGCCCCCTACATCGCCCACCTGCAGCAGGCCCCGGCGGGCAGGGACGCCGACCTGGCGCACCTGTCCTTCAGGATCTTCACGCCGCGCCGGGCGGAGGGCAGGCTCAAGTACCTCGCGGCGAGCGAGACGGGCGCGGGCGCGTTCATCAACGACGTGCTGCCCGAGGAGGCCGCCCGCCGCCTGCGCGCGGCCGGCTGACCCGGCCGCCGCCGACCCCGCCCCGGCCGATCACGGTCTGCCCGGTCGATGACCTTCGCCGCCTCCGCATGAGCTTTTGTGACTGACCTTGCGCGATTATGAGTGAATCTTCCCCACCTCCCGTCACTCCATCGGGCAGCAGGCGCGGGTCGCGCATCGCTTGGGCCGGGGGAAACCCTCGTTTCGAGTAAGGTCCCGGCACTGGTATCCGCCCACGGCCCTGTGTCCCAGCAACCGCCGGTGAGCGTCGCGGTGGTGCCCGTCTCAGCGGACCGGACCAGTGCGCAGTACGGCGAACAACGGTAAGGAGCGGCCAGGGATGGGCGGCAATCACGGGCACGGCGGCCACGCTCACGGCGGGGCGGCCAGGGCTTCGCGGCCGGTGCGGATCGCGGTTCTGGCGGTCATCGTCCCGGTCGCGGTGGTGACGCTGGCGGCGGTGCTGTGGATGTGGCCGGACAAGCCCCCGGCGCCCGCCGCCGCGGGGTCGGGGTTGACGAAGGTGACCGGCACGATCGTCGGCGTCGACCTCAAGCCGTGCCCCGAGCCGGTGCGGGCGGCGCCGCCGGGCGAGCCGGCCTCGGACGCTCCGCCCACCGATCCGCGCCGGTGCGGCACCGCCCGGGTGGAGCTGACCTCGGGTGCCGGCAGCGGCCGGGTCGTGCGCACCGAACTGCCCAGCGGGCCGGGCTCCGCGGTGTTCACCGCCGGGCAGAAGGTGGTGCTGCTGCACACACCCGACGCCGCTGCGGCCCCCGAGGAATCCGGGATGCCCGAGGTGAGTCCCTACCAGTTGTCCGACCACGACCGGTCCACCCCGTTGTGGCTGGTCGGGGCGGCCTTCGCGCTGGCGGTGGTCGCGTTCGGGCGGTTGCGGGGGCTGACCGCGCTGCTGGGCCTGGCGGTCACGTTCGTACTGCTGCTGCAGTTCCTGATCCCGGCGATCCTGGCCGGGCGGCCGCCGCTGCTGGCGGCCGTGGTGTGCGCGGCGGCGATCATGCTGACGGTGCTGTACCTGACGCACGGGTTCACCATGGCGACCTCGATCGCGGTGATCGGCACCATCGCCAGCCTCACCCTGACCGGGGTGCTGGCCACGGTGTCGATCAACCTGACGCACCTGTCGGGGATCACCGACGAGGCATCGCTGAACCTGGACCTCAGCCACAGCGTCAACAGCCAGGGCCTGCTCCTGGCCAGCATCATCATCGGTGCGCTGGGCGTATTGGACGATGTCACCGTCACCCAGGCCGCCACCGTCACCGAACTCGCGCGCGCCAACCCCGCCTACCGGTTCGCCCAGCTGTACCGGGCGGCGGCCCGGATCGGCCGTGCGCACATCGCCTCGGTGATCAACACGGTGGTCCTGGCCTACGCCGGGGCGTCCCTGCCGCTGCTGCTCCTGCTGAGCATCGGCAGCCAGCCGCTGGGAGAGGTGCTGGCGGGGCCGGCGCTGGCCACCGAGATCGTCCGCAGCGTCGCCGGCACCCTCGGGCTGATCGCCGCGGTCCCGATCACCACCGCGCTCGCCGCGCTGCTGCGCTCCCGGGGCGCCGCCGCCGGCGAGGCGGCCGAGGACGTCCCGGCATCCGGGGAAGGCGGTGATCACGGGTACGCGCCGGCGGTGAACACGCCGGGCACGGCCGGGCCCGGCGACGCGCGCCCGACCGGCGGCAGGTACCGCCTTCCCCGTCCACCGGCGACCGAGCTCCCACCGCCATCGTGGCCGAGCGGCTCCACCGACCCTTTCCGATGACTCCCGCCCCCGTCACCGCGCCACCGTCCGGGTGCGCGCGGCGAGGTGATCACGAGGGGTAGGGGCCCCACGCGGTCCGGCCCGAGGTGGACGGCTTGCGGCCCAGCTTGCCGGCCCGCACCTGCACGGCGAGGCTGTCGAGGATGACGCGGCTGCTCATCAGGCATGTCGTCTCCGCCCAGTCGTAGGGCGGCGAGCACTCCACGATCTCGATCCCGGCCAGGCCGGGTTCGGAGACCAGCCGGACCAGGTTGAGCGCCTCGCGGGGCAGCAGGCCGCCGGGCTCCGGCCAGCCGGTGCCGGGCACGAACCCGGCATCGATCACGTCGATGTCGAAGGAGAGGTAGACGGCGTCGGCGTCCTTCCAGGCGATCTCCAGGGCCGTCTCGGCGACCTTCTCCACGCCGACGCGCTCGACGTCGCCCACCGTGATGATCGTGGTACCCCGCTCCCGGCCCACCTTGACGCCGGCCCGCGGCGACTGCCAGCCGCCGATCCCGATCTGGACGAGGTTGGTGGCCGGGGCGTTCTTGATGTTGGTGGCGTGGAACCAGGGGGTGGTGTGCATGCGTTCGTCGAGGTCGGTCTCCTGGGTGTCCACGTGCCGGTCGAAGTGGATGATGCCGACGTTGCCGTCCATGCGCGGCGCCAGGCCGCGGATGGTGGGGAAGCCGATCGAGTGATCGCCTCCCAGGACGACCGGGAAGGCGCCCTGCGACACCACGTGCGACATCGCCTGGCTGATCTGGTCGAAGGATTTCTCCAGGTTGCCGGGGATGGTGAACACGTCACCGATGTCGACCATGTTGAGCTGCTCGCGCAGGTCCACGCCGAGTTCGTAGCTGTAGGTGCCGAACAGGCCGGTGCAGCGGCGGATGCCCTGCGGCCCGAACCGGGTGCCCGGACGGTAGGTCGCGCCGGCGTCCAGCGGCACGCCGAACACGGCCACCTCGGCGTCGCCCACGGCGTGGACGTCGTCGACGTAGGGGCATTTCAGGAAGGTTCCGGTCTCGCCGGCGAAATGCGGGATCTCGCCCCTGGCGAAGGTCGAGATGGTCCGGTCCTTGATCGTGGGGGCGCCCTGCAACCCGTGGGCCAGGCGCCGCTCGATCTCCTCCCGGCTCCTGCGCGTGGGCAGCTCGCCCTCGGCCCTCTGCGCCCAGGCGCCTTCCCTGTCGGTCTGCTCGGCCACGGGACCTCCTCCGCGAATCAAGGGGAGGAGGCAGGCCGTACCCCGGCAGCACCCGGCCACACGAGGACCGAGGACAACCCCCGTCCGGACGCGCCGGACGGAGGTGTGCGGACCGTGTCAGATGCGTGTGGGTGGGGGCCGGAGGGCGATGATGCGTGCGGACGCCTCGTCCGGCGAGGCGATGGTGCGGCGGTCCTCGGAGAGCTGGACCAGGCGGGCGGCGGTGTCGGCGAACAGCAGCAGTTGGCGGGCGGTGGAGGGGCTGAAGGGCTCGGCGTTCGGCCGTCCGAGGACGGCGAGGACACCGCGGGTGCCCTCGCCGTTGTCCAGCGGCAGGATCAGGATCGGCCCGGCCGGCAGGGCGCTGAGCGTCTGGTCGGTGACGATCCGCGCCGACAGGGCCCGGCGGGAGTTGAACGCCCGGCCGAGCATCGACCGCCCGCGCCGGACCGTCAGCCCGCGTATCCGGTCGCTGCCGACGCCGACCGCGATGTCGATCCGCAGGGTGTGGGCCTCTTCGGCGGGCAGGGCGATGAACGCCAGGGGGACGCCGGCCATGGAGCGGGCCCGCTCGGTCACGAGCTTCAGCAGGCCGGGCAGGGCGGTCCCGTTCAGGACCGCCGCCATCAGGTCGAACGAGGCGTCCAGCCGCTGCCGGTCGGCCGCGCCCCGGGAGATGCCCGATGGGCCCCAGGCGGTCGCCGGTAGTTCGTCGCCGGTCATGTCGTCATCCCGCTCTCTTCTCTGGCCGGGCGGTGGCCGGGCCCTGAGGCCGCGGTCCGCAGGTCCGCACTGGACGCGACCCGGTGTCGGTGCGTGCGAGCGCCAGGGTGCCGCGGGTCGCTTCGGCCCGGTGGTGTGCGCCGACGGGCATCGACACGTTGCGGCGTCATGGCGCCGGACCTGTCTGGGCTGGAGCGCCCGGTTTGAGAGAAACCAGGGGATGCAGGCTTGGCCGCCCGCATCGAGAAGACCCTCGTCACGATGAGTCTACGCGCTCGCCCCTCCGGTGGACGGCTCGCGCGTGGAGTGTCCGGGGTGTGCCGAGGGGAATGGGTCCGGTGTCCGATCGAGGGGATGAGCATGACCGGGCAGGTGAACGATCGGCCGAGCGCCACTCATGACCGTTTGGTGGAGGCGATGAACTCGGGGGTTCTGGCCACCGATGAGCGCGGCCTGATCACGGCGTGGAACCCCCGGGCCCGGGAACTGCTCGGCTACACCCGCGACGAGGTGCTGGGCAGGCCGATGCACGGGCTTCTGCACCGGGACGCCGACGGGCGCGTCCCGCCCGAACGGGACTGCCGCTTCCTGCGCGGGCTGCGCACCGGCGCCCCCGACCACGGGGACGGCCAGCGGTTCGCCCACCGGGACGGGCGGCTGGTGACGTGCTCCTGGTCGTCCGCGCCGATCTCCACCGCGCACCCGGGCCGGACCGGACCCGCGGACGGGGCGGTGGCCGGGCTGGTCATCGTCTTCCAGGACGCCGCCGACCGGATCGAGGCCGAGCGCGAGCGGCGCGAGCAGAGGGGGCGGGTGCGGCGGGCCATCTCCCGGCTGCGGCTGGTCGCCGAGATCACGACGGTGCTGTCGTCCACGCTGAACGAGCAGGAGGCGCTGCGGCGGCTGGTCCGGCTCGTGGTGCCCGCGCTGGGGGACTGGGCCGAGGTCGATCTGCTGGTCCGCGACGGCCGTGTCGAGCGGGTGGCCGCGACGCACCACGAACTCTCCGCCGCCGACATCGCCCGGCTCGAGGGGCCGCTGCCGCCGCTCCCGCGCGCACCGCGGGGACCGCTGGCCCAGGTGCTGCGCGGCGGCACGGCCGTCGTGGTCGGCGGTGCGGCCGACGTGCGTTCCGACGAACCGCTGGACGCCGCCCAGCGCGAACTCTTCCAGGTCATGGACGCCCAGAGCGCGATCATCGCCCCCCTGGCCGCCCGGGGCGAGACCTACGGCGCGCTGACGCTGGGCTACTCCCGCCCGGGGCACGGCTACGGGCCGGACGACCGGCTCGTCGTCGAGGACGTCGCGCGCCGCACCGGCCTGGTCCTGGCCAACGCGCGCCTGTACGCCGAGCAGCGCAACACCGCCGAGGCGATGCAGCGCAACCTCCTCACCCCGCTGCCGCAGCCGGGCGAGTTGCGGCTGGAGGCCCGGTACGTCCCCGCGGCCCGGGTCAGCTGGATCGGCGGCGACTGGTACGACGCCTTCACCCTGCCCGACGGCGCCATCGGAGTGGTCATCGGCGACATCGTGGGCCACGACCTGCAGGCCGCGGCCCGCATGGCCCAGGTGCGCAACATGCTCCGGGCCCTGGCCTGGGACATGGCCGCGCCGCCCAGCGCCGTGCTGGCGCGCCTGGACGGCGTCATGGCCGCCGTCAGCGACGCCGACCTGGCCACCGGTGTGTTCGGCCGCGTCGAAGAGGCCCCCGGCGGACGGTGGCGGCTGCGCTGGTGCAACGCCGGCCATCCACCGCCGCTCCTGATCACCGGCGACGGCGGCACGCATTTCCTGGAAGAGCACGGAATGCTCCTCGGCGACCCCGACCTCACCGGGATCCGCCCCGACGGCGCCCGCATCCTCCCGCCGCTGTCCACACTGCTGCTCTACACCGACGGCCTCATCGAGACCCACGACACCGACCTGGCCGACCGCCTCACCAGCCTCCGCCGCCACGGCTCCCACCTGGCCCAGCTTCCCCTGCCCGACCTGTGCGACCAGCTCCTGGAGCGCATAGAGCCGAGCGGCGAGGACGACGTCGCGCTCCTCGCCCTCCGCATCCCCGGCTGACCGCCGCCCGCCTGCCCGGCCCTGACGCGACCCAGCCGCCTTCAGTCCCGGCCGGTCGGGTGCGGGTAGTCGGGAGAGCGGTGCTGGAACGCCAGGACGGCGGGGTTCTGGACGACGCCGTCGCGGATCTCGATGGCCCGGTGGACGGTCTTGTCGGCGTCCCAGGCGGCGGGGCCCTTCAGGACGGTCGACAGGTGCGGTATCAGCGCCTGGCTGATCTCCCAGGTCGCCGAGTCCCACAGGTAGGAGGGGCTGTGGTCGACGCCGTAGTGGTGGATGTTGTCGCCGACGGTGTACATGGGGTCGGTGAAGGTGGTCGGGCGGGCCCATTCGAAGCCCATTCCCGCGTCGCAGGAGACGTCGACGACGAGGGTGCCGGGGGAGAAGAGCGGCAGGTCGTCGTTCATGGCGAACATCAGCGGGGCGCCGGTGTCCTGCAGGACGCAGTTGACCACGATGTCGTTCCGGGCGAGGAAGGCGGCCGCCGCGACCGGGCCGTCGTCGGTGGGGACGAGGGTCCGGGTGGGGTTCTCGGGGTCGCGGTCGAAGTGGACGATCTGAGCGGAGTGGATGGGCGAGCCGACGGCGCTGACTCCGCGGTGGGTCAGGACGTGGACGTCGTGGACTCCATGGGCGTTGAGCGCCGTGACCGCGCCGCGCGCGGTGGCACCGAAGCTGATGACGGCGGCGCGGCGCCGCCGGCCGTAGGCGCCGGTGGATCCGGTGAGGGCGAGCGCGTGCAGCACGGAGCAGTACCCGGCGAGCTCGTTGTTCTTGTGGAAGACGTGCAGGTTGAACCCGCCGTCCGCCGCCCAGTGGTTCATCGCCTCGAACGCGATCAGGGTGAGCCGCCCGTCGATGGCGGCCTGGGTGAGTTCCCGGTCCTGGACGCAGTGCGGCCAGCCCCACAGGACCTGGCCCGGGCGCAGTTCCTTGAGGTCGTGGGGCAGCGGTTTGAGCAGCAGGACGACGTCGCAGCGGGCGATGAGCCGGTCGCGGGGGAGGAGCCCGGCGACCTGCGGGGCGAGGTCCTCGTCCGGAATGCCGAAGCTCTCGCCGTAGCCTTGTTCGAGGTAGATGCGCGACCGCAGCCGGGGGTCGATCCGCCGGAGATGCAGCGGATGTATCGGCTGCCGGCGCTCGTTCTCCTTGGCCGTGTGCGCCAGGACACCGAGGCTCAGGCCGGTATCCGGGGTCGGCGACGCCGTTGCGGCGCCGGAATGGTTTAAGTCGTTCTCGTTCGGCAAGTCGGTCCCCTCTCGGGGGTGAAGCCGGTAGGGCGAGTCAGCCTCGACGCTGGATGTCGCGGATCTCCGGCTCTTCCGACATTACTGCAGGCACCTCCGCCGACTTTCTCGGACCAAGGTGCCGGGTCAGGAAGTGCACCTGGTGGGAGACGGCGGCGGCGTGCCAGTCCGCGCCCTGGTAGACGTCGAAGTGGTCGCACGGGTAGTGCCGGACCTCGGCGCGGGCCTTCACCGCGGCCTTGACAGCGGCGTACGGCGGTGCGCTCCGGTCGAAGTCGGCGATCTGGAACAGCACGGGGCACGCGACTCCCGCGGCGTCCTTGATCGGACGGTACGAGCCGAGTTCGACGGTGATCGCGGCGCCGATCCGATTGCGCCAGCTCGGCCCGGCGATGGCCAGGTAGCTCTCCTGGACCCCTTCGAGCGTGAGCGCCGCCCTGGAGCCCGGCCTTCCGACCACCGGCATCATCACCTCCTCCGCGCCCACCGCGCGGGCCGCGTAGGCGCGCAGGCCGAGCGCGGTGGTCCCCAGCAGCTGCGACTTCGGATGGCCGGACAGTGCGAGCCGGCCGGCCGCGGCCCCGTCCACCAGGGGCGTCAGGGCCACGACCGCGGCCACGTCCGCACGGCCCGCGGCCACCGACAGCACGTGGCCGCCCGCGAGCGAAACCCCCCACAGCACCAGCCGGCCGGGGTCGACGCCGGGCAGTCCGGCGGCGGCCGCCAGTGCGGCCCGGTAGTCCTCCTGCTGGCGGCGCGGGGAGACGATCTGGCGCGGGGTGCCGGAGCTGAGCCCGAAGCCGCGGTAGTCGAACGCGAGTACATCGAGACCCGCCCGGGCCAGCGCCGTCGCGAAGGGCTCCAGCCCGGAGTCCATGGTGCCGGCCAGACCGTGCGCCATCACCGCGCACGGCCGTCCCTTCTCGGTGGCGAGGTCGTCGTGCAGGGCCCGGAAGTGCCAGCCGCGGCACTCGACACCGCTCGAACCGAAGCCGATCGTCTCAAAGGTCACCGGGTGACTCCTCGGGTGCGGCGCCTGCGGCGTCAGGGGGGACGGTGCCGTAGATCGTGCGCAGCCAGACCGTCGTCAGCGCGCGGATGTGCTGTTCCCTGGAGAGCGGGCCGCCGAGGACGACATGCTCCAGCGCACGGTCGTTGAGGTCGAGCAGCACGGTGGCCAGTGCGGTGGCGCCGACCCCGTCCGGGGCGTTGCCGGCCTCGCGCTCGGCCCGGATCATGCTCGCCACCGGCTCCACGAACGACTGCCGGTCCGCTCCCCACAGACTTCTGACCGTTTCGCTGACCGCGCGCGTCTCCAGCACGGCCCGATAGATGTGGCGGTGCTCGTCCACCGCCTCGAAGAGGCGGCGGATCACGGTCTCGATCCGCCACTGCGGGCTGCCCTCACGGCCCACGAGCACTTCCGCGGCGGGCCGGATGTCGTCGTACAGCTCCCCGGCCAGCGACGCCACGGCGTGCACCTTGTTCTCGAAGTAGAAGTAGAAGGCCGACCGGGACACGCCCGCGCGGCGGGCGATGTCGGCGATGTTGATCGCCTCCAGGCCGCTCTCCCGCAGGTGCTCCTTCAACGAGGCCAGCAGTGCCTCACGCCGCTGGTCCCCGCGGCCCGGTGGCCTGCGGTCCAGCCCGTCCGCCCGTTCCGCGGCGGCCATCAGACCCGTCCCGCCAGGGCCGGCGCCCCGAACCTGGCCGCGCGGCGCCGTCCGCGCGGCAGTTCCTTCGTGCGCAGCTCGTGCTCGTAGACGAAATAGTCCACCTGCTGGGTGTGGCGCGCCGACTGCACCATGTGCGCGGTGAACCGCTGCTCGTCGGTGGTGATCACCGCCTCCATCTCCGCGGCCGGCGGAGGCCGGTAGTGACCGGCGCAGTACGCCGCGACCAGCCGGGCCTGGCACTCGACGAACGGGAACAACGTGGGCGTGGACTGGGCGAAGCCGACAAAGGCCAGGTCGTCGATGCCCGGCTTGAAGATCCGCTTGTAGAGCCGGATGTGGTTCTCGCGCGCGCTGACGAAGTCCTCGTCGAAGAACGGGAAGGTGATGTTGTAGCCCGTCGCGTAGATGACGACGTCGAACTCCTCGGACGTGCCGTCCTGGAAGTGCACGGTGCGCCCGTCGAGCCGGGAGATGTCGCCCTTCGCCGTCACGTCGCCGGAGCCGAGCCGCAGGGGCAGCTCCACCGACTGGGTCGGGTGCGCCTCCAGGAACTGATGGTTCGGCTTCGGCAGCCCGTACCGCTCCGGCCGGCCCGAGATCAGCGGCTGGCCCAGCTGGGCGATCTTCCGCTGCCAGGACAGCGGGACGTGGGGGACGGTCTGGAAGAGCTCGTCCGCCGGCCGTCCGGCGAGGTACTTCGGCACGATCCAGGCGCTGGACCGGGTGGACAGGGTGACCTGGTTGCCCAGTGCCTTGGACGAGACCTCCACGGCGATGTCGGCCGCGCTGTTGCCGATGCCCACGACGAGGATCCGCGTGCCGGACAGTTCGAGCGGCGTCCGCGGATCGATGTAGGCGTGGGAGTGGAGGGACTCGCCCGTGAACTCGCCCGGGAAGTCCGGAAACCGCGGGTCCCAGTGGTGGCCGTTGGCGACGACCAGGAAATCGAACCTGGTCGTCTCCCCGGACTGCGCGTCCAGCTCCCAGCCGCCGCCGTCGAGGCGCCGCGCACGCACCACACCGTTCTCGAACTCGATGTTCCGCTTGAGGTCGAACGCCGCGGCGTAGTCCTCGAGGTACGCCTTGATCTGGCTGTGGTGCGGGAAGTCCGGATACGACCTGTCCATCGGGAAGTCCTTGAAGGACAGCCGCTCCTTGGACGTGTCGATGTGCAGCGAGCGGTACGCGCTGCTGTGCCCGTTGGGGTTGCCGAACGCCCAGTTGCCTCCGATCCGGTCGGAGGTCTCGAAGCACACGTACGGCACGCCGTAGTCGCCGAGCATCTTGCCGGTGGTCAGCCCGCTGATACCGGCGCCGATCACGGCGGTGGTCGGAGGCGGCACGGAAGCTCCTGCCCGCAAAGTGTGACGAACGTGACAACCCACAAGCTAGCGGCGACTTTTGACACGCGTCAACCACTGTCGACACACGTGCGGAGCTCACATGGGGGGTGGTCGGGGAAAGATCGGGAACACCCGGCGCCGTGACGCTGTTGGTGAATCCTTGGAAGGGCATGATGCGGGCATAAACGAGGTTTGTGCTTGGTTTGCTTTTCTTGTGAAGGTTGCTTACCTTCTATCCGAATCTTGCAGCGCGCCCCATGCGTTGCCGCCGGCCGTGCGATGTGCGGCCGAGGATCGCGGAGCGGTATCCGCACGCGATGCGCGCCATGTGACGCGCGCACCCTCACCGAGATCAGTCGCTGAGATACATCCGTAAAAGTCTGCGCCGCGCCATGCGGTGCGAGGCCGAGTCCGTCCCGGTCGATGCGGCCGGACGGAGCCGGGGACCCAGTGTTCCAGGGGTGAATCGGCGCGCCGAACGGTCGCGCCGTAGGGCTGCTTCCATGCCCGAATCCGTCAGCTAACCCGGTAGGCGTCATGGAAGACAAGGAGATTCCCTGCATGACCGGTCGTTTCGATCGTCTTTCGCTCACCCGGTTCTCCTCCGAGGACAAGGCCGTCGGCGTCGCCGCCGGTGCGGTCCTGGCCGGAGCCGTCGGACTCGCCGTCCTCAACCCCCTGGCCGGCGGCAGCGCCGCGGCCGAGACCCCCGCCCAGGCCGCCGCCGCGGTCGCCGAGCAGAGCACGACCTCCAACAGCACCACCTCCAAGAACGCGGCGATGACCACAGCCGAGGCCAAGAAGGCCGGCTACAAGGTCGCGCCGGGCGCGGTGCAGGCATCCCAGGTCATCAAGCTGGCCGAGAAGCAGGTCGGCATCAGCGAGGGCAAGGCCGGCCAGACCAAGTTCCACGACTGGTACGTCTCCACCCCGCACGCCAAGGCCACCGCCCAGCGCGACGGCGGGTTCTCGGTCAAGGCCTACAACGGCGCCCAGTGGTGCGACATGTTCGTGTCCTGGCTCGGCGCCCAGACCGGCGTGAAGAACATGGGCTGGGACGCCTACACCGTCCAGCACGCCACCTGGTTCAAGAAGACCGACCGCTGGGGCGACAAGCCCAAGCCCGGCGCCGTGGTCTTCTTCGACTGGAAGAACGGCTCCAACGGCTCCATCGGCGGCATCGACCACGTCGGCCTTGTGGTGAAGGACAACGGCGACGGCACCGTGAAGACCATCGAGGGCAACAGCAACAACGAGGTCCAGAAGAAGACCCGCGACACCTCCCAGATCGTCGGCTACGGCTACCCCGACTACGCCAAGAAGTAGCCCCAACCCCAGACCCACCACCCCCGAAGGCGCCCGGCCCCCCGCCGGGCGCCTTCGGGCGTTCGGAATGAAAGCCTCCGCTAGCACGTCCGTCACCGCGCCCAGATCACGCACGGCTACTCCGCGCCCGGACCGGGTCGCCGATGCATCCATCGGAGGGGTACTCGGGCGCGGTCAGATGTCGACCTGGGAACCCATGATGACCGTGCGCGTTTCGGGCAGGCGGAAGTAGCCGGCGGGATTGGCGGCGTTGCGGGCCAGTACCAGGAACAGTCGCTTGCGCCACCGCCGCATGCCGGGTGCCTGGGTCAGCCCCAGCGTCACCTTGGACAGGAAGTAGGAGGCGTGGTCTGGATCGAAGCGCAGTTCGGCGCCGGGGAGCAGGGCGGCTCGGCGCAGAGCGGCGGGCAGATCCTGCGGGTCTTGGAAACCGTGCCGGACGCAGACATGGACGATGCCGTCGTCGCGATAGCCGAGATCGTCGATGCTGAGCTGCTGCGCGGCAGGGATGTAGGGGACGTCCTCGGACACCATCGAGACGATCACCACATGCTCGTGGACGACGTGGTTGTGCTCGTAGTTGGCGCGCAACGCGATCGGGGTCGTCGTCTTGCCCTGGTGGGGGAAGACCGCGGTGCCTGGCACGCGCTGGACCCCGTCCCGGTGCAGCTTCTCGATGAACTCCGGCAACGGTCCCTCTTTGGCGGCACGGCGTGCGGTGACGATCTCGCGCCCGCGCTCCCAGGTCGTCATCACCGTGAACACCGAGATCCCGATCAGCAGCGGCAGCCAGCCGCCGTGGGTCACCTTGGTGAGGTTCGCCGAGAAGTAGGTGATCTCCGCGCCGCCGAGCACGAGCGCGGTCACGATGAGCTTCCAGGCCGCCCAGCGCCAGGCGACCCGCGCGACGACCAGGAACAGCGTGGTGGTGATCAGGAAGGTGCCGGTGACGGCCATGCCGTAGGCGGTCGCCAGCCGTTGGGACGAGCGGAAGCCCAGCATCAGGATCAGCACGCCCGCGAACAGGATCCAGTTGACTGCGGGTACGTACACCTGCCCGGCCTCGCGCGGCGAGGTGTGGCGGACGCGCAGGTGCGGCAGGTATCCGAGCCGGACCGCTTGGCGCGACACCGAGAACGCACCGGAGATCACCGCCTGCGAGGCGATCACCGTCGCGGCGGTGGCCAGCACCACCATCGGCAGCCGTGCCCAGCCGGGGAACAACAGGAAGAACGGGTTCTGGGTGTTGCGGGGATCATCCAGGATCAGCGCGCCCTGACCGAGATAGTTCAGGGTCAGGGCCGGGAACACGACGGCGAACCAGGCACGGCGGATGGGCCCTTTGCCGAAGTGTCCCATGTCGGCGTACAGCGCTTCGGCCCCGGTGATCACCAGGACCACCGCTCCCATCGCGATGAACGCGGTGTAGGGACGGTCGGCGATGAACGCGGCGGCGTACGTCGGCGACAGGCCCCGCACGATGCCGGGCCGATCGACCAGCTGAATCAGTCCTCCCGCCGCCAGCGCGGCGAACCACAGCAGCATGACGGGCCCGAACAGGCTCGCCACCCGGTGCGTGCCCCAGCTCTGCACGACGAACAGGAACGCCAGGATCGTCGCGGCGACCGGCACCACCACGTGTGCCAGCTCCGGGCTGCTCACCTGCAGGCCCTCCACCGCCGACAGCACCGAGATCGCCGGGGTGATCACGCTGTCGCCGTAGAACAGCGAGGCGCCGAACACGCCCAGCGCCATCACCAGGGCCGCCCCTCCCCGCGCGCCGCCGAGCACCCGGCGCACCAGTGCCGCGAGCGCCATCACGCCGCCCTCGCCGTCGTTGTCGGCCCGCAGGATCAGCGTCACGTACTTCACCGACACGATCAGCGTGATCGTCCAGAACACCAGCGAGATCGCGCCGTAGACGTCACCGCTGGTCGGACGGACCGCTCCATGGTCGATCGAGAACACCGTCTGCAGGGAGTACAACGGGCTGGTGCCGATGTCCCCATAGACGACACCCAGCGCACCCACCGTCAACGCGGCACGCCCCCGCGCCCCGGACGCGGAGGCGCCGGGCTCGGACGCCGCCGCCCCAGGCACCATCTCCCCGTCGCCCATAACGGCATACCTAACCGCCCGCGGCACCCCGGAAGCCTCACCAGGTGATCTGTGTCCAGGTCGGACGGCTGAGCCGGGCGAAGGAGATCTCGGGCCGCGGACTTCGTGTCCCGCGGGACGGCACTTTCAGGACGGTACGCAAGTGCCCAACTTTCGCGGCCAAGACTGGCACACAGTACATAGCGGAAGCGGTCCCGCTCGCGGCAGAATTACCTTGATGCCGAGATACTTGGCGGCCGTCCGCTCGTCCACGTCCGGACCGGCGTGCAGGCACCCCGGCAACCAGGCGCGATGCCCCGTACCGCGCGCTCACGGCGCTGATGCGCGGGAGATATGAGGTGGTTGTCATGATCGTTGGAATTCTCAAGGAGGATGCGCCCGGCGAGCGGCGGGTGGCGGTGACGCCGGACACCGTCACCCGGCTGCAGAAGCTCGGGTACGAGGTGGTCGTCGAGTCCGGTGCCGGAGCGGGCGCCGGCTTCGCCGATGACCGGTACGAGGCCGCGGGCGCCGCCATCGGCGACGCGGAGGCCGCGGACGTGGTGCTGGGCGTCGCCCCGCCCTCACCCGAGCGGCTGGACGCCCTGCGACCGGGCGCCACGCTGATCGGCCTGCTGAGCCCCCGCTTCAGACCGGACCTGGTGGAGGACCTCGCCCAGCGCCCCATCACGGCGCTGTCCCTGGACGCGGTGCCGCGGATCTCCCGGGCGCAGTCGTTCGACGTGCTCTCCTCGATGGCCAATATCGCCGGATACCGGGCGGTGATCGAGGCCGCGCACGAGTTCGGCCGGTTCTTCACGGGCCAGGTGACCGCGGCGGGCAAGGTGCCGCCGGCGAAGGTGCTGGTCGCGGGGGCCGGCGTCGCCGGGCTCGCGGCGATCGGCGCGGCCGGCAGCCTGGGCGCGATCGTCCGGGCCACCGACCCGCGGCCGGAGGTCGCCGACCAGGTGCGCTCGCTCGGCGGCGACTACCTCGCCGTCGCCGAGGCCGAGCCGCACGACACCCCGGGTACCGGGTACGCCAGGGAGATGCCGGACGACTACAACATCCGCGCGGCCGCGCTGTACGCCGAGCAGTGCCGTGACGTCGACATCGTCGTCACCACCGCGCTCATTCCCGGCCGGCCCGCGCCGAAGCTGATCACCGCCGAGATGGTGGCGGCGATGCGGCCGGGTTCGGTGATCGTCGACATGGCCGCGGCCAACGGCGGCAACGTCGAGGGGACGGTTCCCGGCGAGCGGGTCGTCACCGGGAACGGCGTGATCATCCTCGGCTACACCGACCTGGCCGGGCGGCTGCCCGCCCAGGCGTCCCAGATGTACGGCACCAACCTGGTCAACCTGATCCAGCTGATGACCCCGCAGCGGGACGGCGAACTCGTCCTGGACTTCGACGACGTCGTGCAGCGCTCGATGACCGTCGTCCGCGAGGGGGAGCTCACCTGGCCGCCGCCACCGGTGCCCGTGTCGGCGGCCCCGGCGGCCGTCCGGCCGGCGCCGCGGGAGACCGAGGCGGACGACCCGGTCGGCAGGGCGAGCCCCGGGCTGCGCCGGGTCGGCGCCGCCATCGCGGCCGCCGGGATGTTCGGCCTGATCGCGGTCTCGCCGGCGGCGCTGCAGGTGCACCTGACCGTGTTCGCGCTGGCCATCGTGATCGGCTACTACGTGATCGGGAACGTGCACCACGCACTGCACACCCCGCTGATGTCGGTGACCAACGCGATCTCCGGGATCATCGTGGTCGGAGCACTGGTGCAGATCGGCACGGGAAGCGCCGCGATCAGCGTCCTCTCACTCGCGGCGATCCTGCTCGCGAGCATCAACGTCTTCGGCGGATTCGCGGTCACCCGCCGCATGCTCGCCATGTTCATCAGGAGCTAGGCAATGACGGTCGCAACCGCGGCGACCGCGGCGTACATCGTCGCGGCGCTGTTCTTCATCCGCGCGCTGGCCGGGCTCTCCCGGCACGAATCCGCGCGGCTGGGCAACGCCTACGGCATGCTCGGCATGGCCGTGGCGCTCGTCGCCACCATCGCCCTCACCGTCGACGACGGCATCGACCTCCCCGCGTTCGGGCTGCTCGTGGCCGCGATCGCGGTCGGCGCGCTGATCGGCCTGCAGCGGGCCAGGTCGGTGGAGATGACCGCGATGCCCGAGCTAATCGCGCTGCTGCACAGCTTCGTCGGGCTGGCCGCGGTCCTGGTCGGCTGGAGCGGCTACCTGCACGTCGAGCACCACCCCGGGGGGACGGAGGCGGCGGCGCTCGCCCGCGAGGGCATGCTCGGCATCCACAGCGCCGAGGTCTTCATCGGCGTCCTCATCGGCGGCGTCACCTTCACCGGCTCGGTCGTGGCCTACGGCAAGCTGTCGGGCAGGTTGAAGTCCGCGCCGCTGATGCTGCCGGGCAAGAACCTGCTCAACGCCGCGGCGCTCGTCGTGTTCTCCGCGCTCACGGTCGCCTTCGTCGTCGAGCCCCGGCTGTGGGAGCTCATCGCGGTCACCGCGGTGGCGCTGCTGCTCGGCTGGCATCTGGTCGCCTCCATCGGTGGCGGCGACATGCCGGTGGTGGTCTCCATGCTGAACAGCTACTCCGGCTGGGCGGCCGCGGCGTCCGGGTTCCTGCTCGGCAACGACCTCCTGATCATCGTGGGCGCGCTGGTGGGCTCCTCGGGCGCCTACCTGTCGGCCATCATGTGCAGGGCGATGAACCGCTCGTTCCTGTCGGTCATCGCCGGCGGGTTCGGCCTCGAGGCGCCCGCCGCGTCCGGCGCCGACCACGGCCGGCACCGGGAGATCACCGCCGCGGAGGCCGCCGAGGCGCTCACCGCGGCCTCCTCGGTGATCATCATTCCCGGCTACGGCATGGCCGTCGCCCAGGCACAGGCCCCCGTCGCCGCGCTGACCGCGCGGCTGCGCGACCTCGGCGCCCAGGTCAGGTTCGGCATCCACCCGGTCGCCGGCCGCCTCCCCGGCCACATGAACGTCCTGCTCGCCGAGGCAAAGGTGCCCTACGACCTGGTGCTGGAGATGGACGAGATCAACGACGACTTCGGCGCCACCGACGTGGTCCTGGTGATCGGCGCCAACGACATCGTCAACCCGGCCGCCGAAGAGGACCCCGCGAGCCCCATCGCCGGCATGCCCGTCCTGGAGGTCTGGAACGCCCGGCAGGTCATCGTGTTCAAACGCTCCATGGCCACCGGGTACGCCGGCGTCCAGAACCCGCTCTTCTTCCGCGACAACACCCACATGCTCTTCGGCGACGCCAAGGAACAAGTCGACGGCATCCTCCGCGCCCTCGAACACCTCACACCTGTCGGCTGACCCGGGGGACGCCCGCAGGGTGAGCGGCCGAAGGCCGGGCGCCCCTCACCCTCCGAGCGAGTTGTAGACGTTCGCGCACTCGACCGGGCAGAGGTACACCTGGGTCCTGGAGTGATCGGTGCCGGGCAGCGTCCACCTCATTTTGATCTTGCCCGTGGAGCGCCCGGGCGAGTAGAGGCTGGGGCTGGGCTGGCTGCTCCAGCCGGATGTGCCTCCGATGATCGCGCCGCTGGAGCTCCGCAGGACCGCCATGGCGCTTCCCCGCACCGGCTTGTCGTAACCGGACTGGACGGTGAAGGACAGCATCTTGCGTGTGGGGTGCTTCCGTTGCGGCTCGACCCTGACCTTGCTCGCGTTCAGCGGCGCGACCTTGCCGTTCATCATCTTGCCCTCCAGGTCGCGGATCGAGCTCTCCAGCGGCCACCACTGCGTGCGGACCTTGAGTCGAATCTCGGCGATGGGCTCGTCCTTCAACGTGGTCTGAACACCGAGCATGCTGCTGTAGAAGCCTCCGCCGGAGCGCTGGCCGGGCAGGACGGGCGGCAGCAGGACCCCCGCCTGGCCCCGGATCTTCTCGCCTCTCTGGTTCAGAGGCTCGATGTCCACACTCGAAACAGCGATCATGCGGCGGCTGGTGTTCTCCACCACCAGGCCATAGGACACGATCGGGTCCTTATCGCCTTCATCCAGAACCTTGTTGAACCGGGAGAAGCCCTTTTCCACGATCCGCAATTGACCGCCATCGTCCGCGCCGGCGAACGGCGGTGTCGAGGGGCTGACCGAGGACGGACTCGCGGTGCCGGTCTTGGAGGTGACCGGGTTGCCATCCTGGCATCCCGCGACCACCACCAACCCGATCAGCCAGCAGGCCGCCAGAGCTGTCCTCGCCGGGGATGACATCGAATCCCTCCCCGTTCGTTGATCATCTACCTTTCGGGCTTAGACGCGCCGCCCTCCGTCCCGGTTCGTCACCGTCCTCGACGGCGGGTTCCCCAACCCCGGAGTCCGCTGCTGGGGGCGGTCTGCGCCATCGGGGGTTTCGGCGGGTGGAGGCGCGGTGGACGGCCGGTCTTCCCTCCGCCCCGTGGGTCCTGACCGTCCACCGGCCGTTCGCGGGGTTACTTGGGGGCGGCATCAGGACGGAGTCGATGATGTAGACGGTGGCGTTGGCGGTCTGGACGTTGCCGCACACCACGTTGGCGTTGTCCTTGCCGACCGTGGAGGACTCGCCCGAGCCGCTGGTGGTCAGCGTGCCGCCCTGCAAGGTCGTGAGGCTCCAGGATGATCTTCACCGTCTCCCTGTCGGCCATGACCTTGTCGAGCGTGGCCTCGGGGATCCCGCCCTTGCCGGGGGCGGGGACGGCCGAGCACGCCGGACCGAACGGCTTGCCGGTCGCGGGCGCGGCCGTGCTGGAGGATCCATCGAGCGGACGCGGCGCGCCCCCGTCGTCCCGGACCTCGGCGAACTGCTCGTCCTGGTCGCCCGCGGCGACCTCGCACTACCGGCCGGACAAGGGCGACGCGACCGCGTGGGCGCTGACGATGGCGCACCGCCGCGCGATCGACCGGGTCCGCTCCGCCCAGGCGAGCCGCGACCGCGAGCAGCGCGCCGGCGCCCCCGGCCCGGACTACGACCAGGTCGCCGAACAGGCCGGCACGCGGTTGGAGCACCAGGAGGTGCACCGCTGCCCGCGCGGCCTCACCGACACCCAGCGCGAGTCGATCGCGCTGGCCTACTACGGCGGCTACACCTACCGGGAGGTCGCCGAACTGCTCGGCGTCGGCCTCGCCGCCGTCAAGACCCGGATGCGCGACGGGCTGATCCGGCTGCGCGACTGCCTGGGGGTGCAGCCATGACCCACGACCCGCACGACCTCGCCGGCGCCTACGCCCTGGACGCCCTGTCCGACACCGAACGGCGCCGGTTCGAACGCCATCTGCCCGGCTGCCCCGCCTGCGCCGACCAGGCCGCAGGCCTGCGCGAGACCACCGCCCGGCTGGCGCTGGCCGTGTCCCGGCAACCGCCGCCCGCACTCCGCGACCGGGTGCTCGCCGAGATCAGCCGGACCCGGCAGTCGCCGCCCCGGCTCACCCGGCGGCTTCCCTCCGCCCGGGGCCTCGGGCCGAGCTGGCTGGCCGCCGCGGCGTGCCTGATCCTCGCCCTCGCCGGCGGCATCACCGCCGCCCACTTCCACGGCGACGCCGAACACGCGCAGGACCTCAACCGGCGGCTGGCCGCCGTGCTGACCGCCCCCGACGCACAGACCTCCACAACCCGGACCCAGGACGACGCCACGGTCACCGTCGTGTCGTCCCGGTCGCTGGACAAGGCAGTGATCACCACGTCCCGGCTCAGGCAACTGCCGTCGGCGAAGACCTACCAGGTGTGGTTCCTGGCCCCCTCCGCCGCCCCGCGCCCCGGCGGCGTCCTGCGGCCGCCCGCCGGCCGCCCGTCCCGGCCCATCATCGCCTCCGGGCTCGGCAACGCCCAACAGATCGGCATGACCATCGAACCCGCGGGCGGCTCCCCCCGCCCGTCCGGCGCCCCCTTCCTCACCCTCCCCCTGATGCGATGAACGAGCGGAGCCTCCGCTCACCTCGCGATCCGTCCCATGGACGTGAACCGCCGCGAAGAGTCGGCCGGACGGGACGCAAAATGACCGACTCCAAAGACGGTCAGCTCGCCCAGGCGGAGGAACAGCGGCGCCGGCCCGGCGTCACGCCCCGCATGCGCAAGATCATGCTGGAGATCGACCAGAAGTTCGGCCCGTTCCCCACGATTGGCTGCTACCGCCCTGGAGACCCGCAGGACCACGGCTCCGGACGCGCCTGCGACTTTATGGAGAGCATTGCCGGCAGGATGCCGACCGCCTCGCCGCGGAACCGCCACCGCCGGCAGCGTGTGGCGGATCACCAAGAACGTCACTGAGGCGCGGCGACGAGCTGGACGGCCCGCCGGACTTCTGGCAGCGCGTTCTGGCGGTCAGAACCGGTGCAGACACCTCCGCGCCTACTTGATGCATCGATCTACGAAGCCTGGTAGTAGATGCCATGGAGGGCGGACGACGACGATGCAAGCCGAGCGCATGACGGACGGAACGGCGGGGCAGTGGCATCACCAAATGCTCACCGAACCGGCCTCGGCCGCGCCCAGCGGCGAGATCTGGCTCAGGTCCGGGGGACGGCTGGCGGTCGCCGACCTGATGCCCGACCGGACGCGGTCCGCCGGCCCCCCCCGCCGACAGCTTCTGAACGATTCGGGATCCACGAGAGCGGACGGATCGATCGCAGCGCCGGCTGGTTCTCCCGTTCGACGCTCCAGACTCTGCGCGAGACGACGGCCACCGGGGAGTTCTGGGGGACCGCCGAGCCGAACTGATCTCCGCGCGGGCCAGCGAGAGGGACCTACTATGGGCTGTAGTATGCGGAGCCGATCCAGCAGGCGTGACGTCGGAAGGCGGTAGATCATGGCCGGGCAGCGCTTCGGCGACCTGGAGGCCGCGGTGATGGACCGGATGTGGTCCTACGGCCGCCCGGCCAACGTCCGCGAGGTCCTTGAAGACCTCCAGCGCGAGCGGTCGATCGCCTACACCACGGTGATGACCGTTATGGACAACCTGCACAAGAAGGGGTGGCTGCGCAGGAAGCGCGTGGGGCGTGCGTACGAGTACGAGGCGGTGGCCTCGCGGGAGGGCTACACCGCCAAACTCATGCGCGAGGCGCTCGCGACCAGCAACAACCAGGCCGCCGCGCTCGTGCACTTCCTGTCCGACCTGTCACCGGAGGAGAGCAGGGCCTTGCAGGCGGCGCTCAAGGTCGTGCAGCCGCGGGACACCACGTGACCGCGGCCGCCACCCTCCTCGCCTACGCGGCACTACTGGGAATCCTGGGGCCCCGGCTCATGCGTGCCCGCGGCTGGGCCGACCGTGCCCCGCGGCTCGGCGTACTCGCCTGGCAGACGGCCGGGGCTTCCGTTATGGCGGCGGTGGTCCTCGCCGGCCTGATGCGGGTGGTGCCGATCGTCCGGACACCGCACGGCCTGGCGGCCTGCCCGGACGCCACCGCTGTGTCGTGCTGAGCACTGGGGCGCTCGAACCGCTTCCTGAGGATCAGTTGTCCGCGGTCCTCGCCCATGAACGCGCGCATCTGGCGGGCCGCCGCGATCTCGCCATCAACCTCGCCGTCGCGTTCGGCCGTGCGTTCCCCGCCTTCTCGCACCTCACGACCCCCTGTCCCGTACCGGACGTCTCACCGGCGGCGTCGGCGCTCTGCTTGCGACGCTGCCGCTGGCACTCGCCGCCAACCCGGCCATCACGGCTCTCCTTGAACGCCACTGCCACTTCCCGATGTAGCGGCGCGACCCGTACCGAGCCGGGCGTCGCTACGGAACTGGTCGCCATCGGCCCCCCAAGACCTCCAGCTGGGGAGGCTGTAGGAGAGGCAGCCAAAGGACGTCCCCGTCACCCCAGGGGTGGGTGACGGGGACGCGGTACCGGGCCGCTCAGGGCGGCGGTGGTCAGGCCACGCGGACGCCGCCGGCGAACGGGCGGCCGGAGATCGAGCTGATCTTGACGACGTCGCCGGTCTGCGGGGCGTGGACCATCTTGCCGTTGCCGATGTACAGGCCCATGTGGTGCAGGTCGCTGTAGAAGAAGACCAGGTCACCGGGCTTCAGGTGGCTCTGCGAGACACGTGTGCCGGCGGTGAACTGGCTCCCGGTGTAGTGGGGGAGGGTAATGCCGACCTGGGCGTAGGCGTACAGGGTCAGTCCGGAGCAGTCGAAGCCCTTGATGTTGGCGCCCTGCGCGGTGCCGTAGGACGGGCCGGACGCGTTGCCGCCGCCCCACGAGTACGGAACGCCGCGCTGGCTCAGGGCCGCTCTGACCGCCCCCATGGCCTTGGCCGAGGCGCCTCCGGGATCCACGTTCGGGGCGGGACCCGCGTTGGTGCGAGCGCCGGAGCCGACACCGAGTTTGGTTTCGACCTTCTTCAGCTTGGTCTGAAGTTCCTTGCGCTTCTTCTTCGCCTCGCCGGTGAGCTCGCGCACCTGCTTCGCGCGCGCTTCGGCCGACTTGCGGGATCGTTCCGCGGACTGCATCGTCTGCAGCAGGTGAGCGACGCGAGTGCTGTCCTGGCGGGCGAAGTAGTGGAGCGTGGCCGACTTGTCCAGCACGGCCTGAGGGTCGTCCGCCGATGCGAACGCGACCGCCGGGTCCGCCGGCCCGTTCTTGTAACTGTCCGCGGCGAGCTTGACGATCCGATCCCGGGCCTCGTCCAGCGCCTTCTTCTGGCGGACGGCGTTGCCCTCGGCCACCTTGGCGGCACGCTGCGCCTGCTGCAGGCGCACGCGCAACCCGTTGTACTGCTCGCTGAGCTTCTCCGCCTCGTCGGCGAGCTTCTTCTGCCGGGCGGTCAGCTCTTTGCGGGTCGGCTGGGGCTCGGCCCAGGCGGGCGGGGGAGCCACGAGCGTCGCGGAAACGGCGATCGATGCCGTCCAAGCCGTGCCCGTGATGAGCCGGCGGCGGATCGGCCTTCTCTCTCCGGCAGCTCGTCGCTGCATGCACTGTCCTCTCCAGTACGCCTACCGGGTGAGCTGCCGGGTTCGGGCCGGAGTCGCCCTACCGCTCATGGTGAGCGGATTCACCCCAGATGGAGAACGGTTCCCCGGTTCCTCGGACGGCGTGGGGCCGCGGGATTCGGCGTGGCCACCGCTGTCCCCGGCGGGGACACCGGACGATGGCTCCTACGGAGCGTAGGAGATAGTGGCCTCATTCGCCACCCAAGTGGCCGAATACGACAAACCGCCTCGGCCGTCTCAGCAGATGTCGGACAACTGCACGATGGTCGCGGCGGCGACCAGGAGGGGCGTGGCGACGGCGACGGCAACGAAGGCGGAGGCGGCCGCCCGGACGACCCGGCGCGGCTTCACCACCTCGGCGGACTCCAGTCGCAGCACTCTCTCCGTCAGCGCCCCCGTGGAGGGCCCTGCGGCGCCGAGGGCGCCCGCCACACCCGGCGTCGCCGCGAGCCGACACAGGGCGTCGACGAGCGTGCGCCTGCCGCAGGCTCGGGCCGCCGCGTCGTCCGCGGCCATCTCCAGCAGCAGTGGCAGGGTCTTCTTCGCCCGGCGGACAGTCGGCAACCAGGGCAGGAGTGCGTAGGCGAGGTCGAGCATGAGCAGCATCGTGTGGTGCCGCTGACGCAGGTGGGTTCGTTCATGGACGAGAACCGCGCCGAACTCTTCGGGAGTGAGGGTCTCCTGCGTGCCGGTGCTGACCACGATCGCGCGCTCCCGGGCGGGCAGCGAATACGCCACGGGGATGGGGTGGTCGAGGACGAGTACGTCGTCGTGCCGTCCATGCTCCTTGGCGACGAGCCGGAGCATCTCCCAGTGCCGGCGCCGGTGCCGCACGGCTCGTCTGAGCCGCGGCAGGCTGCGGGCGAGCCTGGAACAGCAGGCCGTCAGCAGCGCCAGGCTCGCGGCGGCCGCCATGATGATCGCCTCGTCACCATGGTGGGGCAGGCAGTTGCGCAGCCACTCCAGCAGACCGTGGCCGGGCGCCGGCGGTGACAGCAGCGCCACCGCGACGATCCCGATGTCGGCGATGAAGGTGCCGGCCAGCGCCGCGAACCAGCAGGCGATGGCGATCCCCGGATGCGCGGCGGGGCGGCGGAGTCGATCGAGGGCGGGCCCCGCCAGGCAGCCCAGCAGGACCGCCGTGGACACCAGGCTGATCACGAGGTAGATCACGCCGTCATGCCCCCTGGTCGTCGGACGTCCGCCGGCGCAGGGCGTCCAGCAGGTGGCGCGCGTCCTCGGGCGGGACGGCTTCGGCGAACCTCGCCAGGATGCTCCCGTGATCGTCGGATTCGGTGAGCGCGTCGAGCATCAACTCGACCGCGTACTCCTCCCGCGCGCGGGTGGGGGCGTAACGGAAGGCCGTCCCGTCCGGTGTGCGCCGCAGCAGGCCCTTCTGCGCGAGCCTTTCGGCCACGGTCTGGACGGTGTTGTAGGCCAGAGCCTTGTCGGCGTCCTCGTTCAGCTTCGCGAGCAACTCGCGCACCCGCAGCGGGCCTGGCGCGTCCCAGAGCACGTCCATGATGGAACGCTCGAGTGCTCCACCCAATCCGGCCACGCGCCACCTCCGTCCTGCGCACATTGTGCCGGAGAACCGGCTGTGGGCGGGAACGCGGGCTGTCGCTCGCTACTGGCACGTGATGCGCGGCTCGGCCTCATAGGTGGTGTGGAACTTCTGGCGGCGCACCTCCTTCCCGTTCTGCTTGAAGATGCGCCAGACGTCGATCTGGAAACCCTCGGCACCGGGCATCGGGATGCACTTCGGCCCCGGCTCGGTCTTGCTCTCGAAACTCTTGATCGCGTACTTCTCGGAACTCTTCGATTCGATGTCGTAGCGCTCGGTGCTCCAGAAGTTCACGGTGAGGGAGGTGTCGGTGTAGGCGGTGTCGACGAGGACGCCGTACGGCGAGTCGTTGCGCCACCGGAAGTCCGGCTGCGGGAAGGAGACGGTCGACTCGCGTCCGGCCGGATAGCGGGAGATGCAGTACGAGTGAGGGACGTGCTGGACGTCCTGCAGCCCACCGAAGAACACGGCGTTGAACATCGTCGTCGCGAACTGCGAGATCCCGCCGCCGACGTCGTCCACGTACCGCCCGTTCAGGATCATCGGTGCCTCCACGAAGCCGCGCGCCTTGTCCCGCTTGCCGACGATCCCGTTGAGGGAGAACGTCTCGCCCGGCCGGACGATGTAGCCGTCGAGGATGTCGGCGATGGTGTGGATGTTCTTGACCCGGGGCGCACAGCACGAATGGCGGGTGGTGAAAGAACTGATCTTCTGTTTGATGCCCATGTCGCGCGCATGGTCGGTCGCGACTCGCGGCTTGTCGACGGTCATCGGCACGTTCACCTCACGCCCCTGGGGTAGCAGGACCGCGCCGGCGACCGCGTCACCGAGTGCTCGGGAATCGACTCCCCGGCCTTCCGCGGCGGGAACGAGCCGAAGCTTGCCCGAGTCGTCGGGTGCGAAGACCAGGTGGGGAGCGAAGCTCCTCGGCTCCACCGTGACCCGCTCGGCATCGACGGCCAGAGTGACCGGCCCGGACACGGCGACCCGTGCCGGCCCCGCCGCGACCTGGCGGATCTCGTTCGCATCCGCCTTCGGCCGCAGCGGGCTTGTCGGCAGTTCCGTAGTAGTCGGCTTGCCTCTCAGTGCCGCGAGGAAAGCGGCCTTGACCGGAGCGGCGGCCGTCCGGGCGTCCAGCCCGGCGCCCGGTCGCGGAAGTACGGCCTCGGGTGTGGTGCCGCGGAACTTCACCGCCCCTTCCCGTACGGGCGTGCCGATCCGCTTGTTGAGCTGGCCCAGCGCGGCCGCGAACCGGGTCTCGTCCATGCGAATCCGAGGAGTGATCTCCCGTCCGCCGAAGACGGTGGAGAAGACCGAGGTGAACCCGAACCTGCCTGATCGAGGCGTTCCACGGCGGATCGCTCACTGAGCCCGCCGATGTCGACCCCCGAGACCTCTGTTCCCCGTGGCACGTCGTCCCCGGTATATACCGCCGCGCCGCCGTAGCCGACGGCCGTGACGATGACGAGGGCCGCGACGGAGAGAATCTCCTCCGGGTGCGGTCCCCCTGCCGACACCAGACTACTAAGTACCATAGTAGAAAGTGCCGGGAGAGTGCCTCGCCGAGCAGAGCGCCCCTGGTTGGAGTGCATGGAGAAGCCTTTCGCGTGCATATGTACGTCTCGTAGTTCGTTTGCGGCCAGCCGAAGGTTCGCACGTGCCGCGCCGGCAGGCGACGTCCGGCTACTAACTACAAGTAGTACTATCGCTGCGTAGTAGGTAATGCGCGGTAGGAGGGGGAGCGATGACCACCGCGCCTTCAGGCTCGTCCGGTATGGGAAGCGAGGCCGGCTGGAACACCATGGATGCGGCGAGACCGGCCGCATCGCCGCGCGGCAGGCCCCGGTCCGTTCTCGCTCGCCGACCCGGAGCGGATCCGCGCACTGCTCACTGAGGCCGGCTGCACCGACATCAAGATCGAGCCGCTACACGAACGGCTTCGCCTCGGCGCAGACGTGCCGGACGTCCTGACCTGCTTCCGTGATCACCCAGCGGCCTCGTCGAGCATCACCGCCATGGACGACGCCACGCTGGGGAAGGTCGGCGGCGAACTGGCAGAGGCGAAGTCGGAGATTCCACCCGCACTCGGGATGATTTACCCGTAGGGGGTATGTTATCGTCCTCGCGACATACCCCCTAGGGGTACATCTCATGAAGGGTGGACTGTCATGTCCGCAGATCCCAGGCGCTGGTGGGCGCTCGCCGTGCTCGCCACCGCCCAGTTCATGGTCATCATGGACACCTCGATCATCGGGGTGGCGCTCCCCGACATGCAGCGGGAGCTCGGCTTCAACCAGAGCGGCCTGCAATGGGTGTTCAACGCCTACGTGGTCGCGCTCGGCGGACTGCTGCTGCTCGGCGGCAGGCTGTCGGACCTGTTCGGCGCGCGGCGGGTGTTCACCGCCGGCTGGCTGGTTCTGATCGGCGGGTCGGTGGCCGCGGCGGCCGCCACCGGCGCCGAGGCCGAGATCGTCGGCCGCGCGATCCAGGGCGTCGGCTCGGCGCTGATCGCACCGTCGGCGCTGACCCTGCTCATGGTGCTGTTCTCGGCCCGCCCGAAGGAGCTGGCCAAGGCGATGGCGTTCTACGGGGCGGCGGCCCCGGCCGGAGGCACGGCCGGCGTGTTCCTCGGCGGCGTCATCACCGAGTGGCTGAGCTGGCCGTGGGTGTTCATCATCTACATCCCGATCGGCCTGCTCACGCTGGCGATGGTTCCGGCGGTCCTGCCGGACGTGCCCGGACGCCGCGCCGGGCTGGACGTCCTGGGCGCGCTCGCGGTCACCGGCGGGCTGGGCCTCACGGTCTACGCGATCGTCCAGGCGCCCGGACGGGGCTGGGACTCCGCCGGGACCGTCCTGCAGCTGGGCGGCGCCGTGCTCCTGCTGGTGATCTTCGTCGGACTGCAGCGCATCGTCCGCAGCCCGCTGATGCCGCTGTCGGTGTGGCGCACCCCGAACCTGTCGGGTGCGAACGTCGCGATGATGGTGCTGGGCGCCGCGTGGATCCCGATGTGGTACTTCCTCAACCTCTACCTCCAGCAGGTCCTGGGCTACGGGGCGTTCCCGAGCGGCGCGGCGCTGCTGCCGATGACGGCGCTGATGATGGTGCTGATGGTCGGCGTCACCGGACGGCTCATCGCCCGGTTCGGCACCAAGCCGCTCATCGTCACCGGACTCGTCGTCCTGGCGGCCGGCCTGTCGGTGCTGTCCACGATCGACGCGGGCGGGAGCTTCGCCACCGACGTCTTGCCGGGTTCGCTGATCTCGGCGGTCGGCATGTCGCTGGTGTTCATCCCGGCGACCATGGCGGCGATCGGGGGAGTGGCCCCCGAGCAGGGCGGCCTGGCGTCCGGAATCGTCAACACCACCTACCAGGTCGGCTCGGCGATCGGCCTGGCCGTGATGACCGCCATCGCCACCTCGCAGGGCGCCGACCGGCTCGGTGACCTGCCCAGCCTGACCGACGGTTTCCAGGCCGCCTTCATCGGTGCCGCCGTCGTCGCGCTGGCGGGTGCCGGACTCGCCCTGGCCACGCTGCGGACCCCCACGGTCCAAGGAGGCACGGAAGAGCACGTCAAGGAGAAGATCCAGGCATGATCGGGTGTAGGAAGGCCGCCGCCCGGGTCACTGGCCTGGGCGGCACGGCCGTACCGGGAGTTGCTGGTCAGGTCAGCCGATGCTGAGCGCCACGCCGCTGCCGATGCCGAGGGCGAGGGAAACCGCGGCCGCCAGGTAGGCCGTCCATTGGGCAGTGCGGTCCAGGCGCTCGTGCCGGTCGGCGTCTCTGGCGAATGCGGGCACGATCCAGCGCAGGTAGTAGAAGACGCTGGCGACGGAGTTGACGGCGGCGACGGCGGCGAGCCACGTGTAGCCACCGTCCAGGGCCGCGCCGAACATCAGCAGTTTGCCGACGAAGACGGCGGTGGGCGGGGTGCCCACCAGGCCCAGCAGGCAGATGACCAGGGACACCGCCAGGAGTCGGGAGCGTCGCATCAGCGCGCCGTACGCTGCCAGATCGTCGCTGCCGGCGGCGATGACGACGGCGAAGGCGCCGATATTGGTGATGGCGTACGCGGCGAGATAGAACAGCAGGGCCGGCTCGGCGAGATCGCTGCGCCCGGCCATCGCGATCGGGACGAGCAGATAGCCGGCCTGGCTGACGGTGGAGTAGGCGAGGAGCCGCCGGACGTTGTCCTGCCTGAACGCGGCGAGGTTGCCCAAGGTCATGGTCGCGGTGGCGATGACCGCGATGAGCAGCGGCCAGTCGCCCAGGCCGGGCGGAAGGGCTTCGGCCGCGAAGCGGTAGAGGGCGGCGAAGGCCCCGATCTTCGGGACGGTGGTGACGAACGCCGCGACGACCGGGGGAGCGCCCTCGGTGACGTCCGGCACCCAGAAGTGGGCGGGTACGGCGCCTGCTTTGAACAGCAGCCCGGCCAGCAGGAGCACGACGCCGACCATGACCGCGCCGTCCGGAGCCGCCCCGAGTTCGGCGCGGAGCGATGCGTAGGACGTGCCGCGGCCGAGCCCGTAGAGCAGGGTGACGCCGGCCAGCATGAGAATGCCGAGGAAGGCGCCCACGAGGTAGTACTTGAGCGCCGCCTCGGTGCCCGGCGCGTCCTTCCCGAAGCCCGCCAGCGCGTACCCGGGGATGCTGGCCAGCAGGTAGGCCGCCACCAGCACCAGGAGGTCGGACGCGGCGCCGAGCGTGATCGTGCCGAGCGAGGCCAGCAGGATCAGGACGTAGAACTCGCTCTCCCGGCGGTGCCCGCGCATCGGGCTCACGGCGAGCACGATCACCAGCAGCGTCGCCGCCAGGACGACGATCCGCGTCACATGGGTGATCGGGTCGAGCATGAACGCGTCGAAGGTCATCAGGTCCGCCCGGCGGGCGGCGAAACCCGCGGCCACCAGGCCGGACACCAGCCCGATCGCGCACAGTACGGCGACGATCCACTGCCGCGTGCGCGGCAGGAACGACCCGGCCAGCAGCCCGATCACGGCTGCGCCGAGGAGGAACAGTTCCGGCAGCAGATCCGCCGGATTCTCGCGCATCATCGTGCCACCAGCGAGATCACCGCAGCCGAGGCCGGCTCGATGACGTCCAGCAGGAACCGGGGCGCGACCCCGATGACCACCGCCGGCGCCAGCAGCGGGACGACCGCGCCGAGCTCGCTGCGGTGCGCGTCGGTGACCCGCGCCGTCAGCTCGCCCGGCGGCCCCAGGACGGCGCGGTGCAGCAGGCGCAGGAACAGGGCGGCGGTGATCAGGATGCCCGGGATCGCCAGCGCGCCGACGACGACCAGCCCGGTGCCGCCGCTGCCGATGACCCCGGCGAAGATCTGAAATTCGGCGATGAAGCCGGAGAAGCCGGGTAGCCCGAGGGAGGCGAACGCGCCGACCGCGACCAGGGCGGAGAAGACCGGAGCGCGCCCGGCCAATCCGCCGAAGCGGCCCATGTCGTAGGTGCCGGCCCGGTCGTACAGCACCCCGGCCAGCAGGAACAGCGCGCCGGTGATCAGGCCGTGGCTGACCATCTGGGTCGCGGCGCCGTCCACCGCGAGCCGCCGGGCGGCCTGGTCGCCGAGCGCGCCGGCGGCGCCGAGCGCCACGATGATGTACCCCATGTGGTTGACCGAGGTGTAGGCGATCAGCCGCTTCAGGTCCTCCTGCGCGTACGCCACCAGCGCCCCGTACAGGACGCCGATCAGCCCCACGATGATGATCACCCAGGCGTAGCGGCGCCACGCGTCCGGCAGCATCGGCATCGCGATCCGGACGAACCCGTAGGTGCCCATCTTCAGCAGGATTCCGGCCAGGATCGCCGAGCCCGCGGCGGGCGCGTCGGTGTGCGCGGGCGGCAGCCAGGTGTGGAACGGCACGGTCGGCGTCTTGATGGCCAGGCCGATGCCGATCGCCAGCAGCACGAGTCCGGCGAGGCCCGTGGAACCGGCCAGTGGCGGCGTGCGGGTCAGTTCGACCATGTCGAAGGTGTGCGGCTCGGCTCCGAGGTACAGCCCGATGAACCCCAGCAGCAGGGCGAGCGAGCCGAGGAAGGTGTAGAGGAAGAACTTCAGCGCCGACCGCATCCTGTCGCCGTGTCCCCATCCGGCGATGACGAAGTACATGCCGACGATGGACAGGTCGAAGAACACGAAGAACAGCAGCAGGTCCAGGGCGGCGAACAGGCCGAGGGAGACCGTCTGCAGGAACAGGAAGAGCGCCGCGAAGGCCCGTACCTGCCGTTCCTGGCGCAGCGAGTAGATCGCGCAGGCCAGGAACAGCAGCGAGGTCAGGGCCAGCAGCGGCAGCGACAGGCCGTCGACGCCGATGTGGTAGCCGGCGGAGACGGACGGGATCCAGCGCACCTTCGTCTCGTAGGAGATCCCGTCGCCGGTGCCGTGCCCGATCCACATGGCGATGACCAGGGCGAAGTCGACGGCGCACGCGGCGATCCACGTCCAGGTCACCGCGCGGGCGCCGAGCCCGGGCACCGCGTAGAGCCCGAGCGCGACGGCCAGCGGGAGGAAGATCACTAGGGAGAGCACGTTCACCTGACCAGGAGGACGATGAGGATGAGCACGGCGAACAGGACCGCGGCCTGCGCGTAGTAGGTGTGCGCCTGGCCCGTCTGCGGACGGCGGGCGAGGTCGGCCAGCCGGCGGGTTCCGCGCCCGATCGCTCTGACGAGCCCGTCCACTCTGACCTCGACCCGGCGGCCGGCGAGCGCGGAGGCGAGCCGCCCGGTGGCGGCGGTCGCGCGCACGCCTCCGTCGATGACCCGGTCGTCGAATCGGGCGAGTGCGGTGGCCAGTGTGAACACCGGGCGGGCGATGAGCAGTTCGGCGAGCCGTTCGAGATGGAGCCAGTGCTGGGCGGGGGCCGCCCACGCCGTCCGGATCCGACCGCCATGGCGCACGAAGACCCAGGTCAGCGCCAGGACGAGCAGCACCAGGGCGCCGGAGAGCGCCAGCTCGGCAGGCCCCGGGCCCGGTTCCCGGCCGGTGCCGAGAAGGTTGCGCCATGCCTCGTCCACCAGTGGCAGCGCGAAGACTCCGAGTGCGGCGGAGCCGAGGGCCAGTGCGGGCAGCGGCAGCTTTTCCAGCAGGCTGATGTGCCGTGTCCCCACCTGCTCGGTGTCCGTTCGCGTCATCGCGTCGATCGGGCGGGCCACGGCGAACAGGGCCCGCCCCGCATAGCCCGCCGACAGCAGCGCCGCCGCGAGACCGACCGCGTACAGCGGGAGAGAGTGCTCGAAAGCCGCGCTGAGAACCGTGTCCTTGGTGGCCCAGAGCGACAGCGGCGGCGCCCCGGCAAGGGCGAGCAGTCCGATGCCGAAGGTGACGCCGAGCAGCCGATGCCGGCGGGCCGCGCCGTGCAGTTCCATGAGGTCCTTGGTACCGAGGGCGCTCAGCCAGGCGCCGGCACCCAGAAACAGCAGGCTCTTCACGGCGGCGTGGGCGACGAGATGCGCGGCGCCACCGGCCACTGCGCCGGCTCCGGCGCCGAGCACCATGAACCCGATCTGCGCACACGTCGACGCCGCCAGCAGTTGTTTCAGGTCGCGCTGGGCCAGGGCGACCGCGCCCAGCAGCAGCGCGGTGAGCGCGCCCAGCCAGGCGACCAGCGTCGCCGCCCAGCCGGTCGCCGCCAGCAGCGGCTCCAGGCGCAGCAGCAGGTACGCCCCGGCGGCCACCATGGTCGCCGAGTGCAGCAGCGCGGAGACCGGGCTCGGGCCGTCCATGGCCCGCGACAGCCAGAACGAGAACGGCAACTGCGCCGACTTGCCCAGCGCGGCCAGGACGACGCCGGCCGCGATCAGGTCCCGCCAGGGTCCGTCCGCGGCGGCCAGATCGCTGAGGCTCAGCGCGCCCGTTCCGACCAGGGCGGCGCCGGCGGCGAAGTAGAGGCCGAGGTCACCGGCGCGCGTGGTGACGAAGGAGATGTCCGCCGAGCTGACCCTTCTCGGCTCCCGCCACCAGAAGCCGATGAGCGCGTACGACATCGCGCCCATGACCTCCCAGCCCATCAGCAGGACGGCCAGGTCGGTCGCGGTGACCGTCACGAGCATCGCTCCGGTGAACACCAGCATCAGGCCGAAGAAGCGTGCCCGTGACTCGTCCGGGGAGAGCTCTCCGGCGGAGAACAGCAGGACGGCGAGACTGACCGCCGTGACCGTCAGGACGAGGGCGGCGGAGAGCCCGTCCACCGCCAGACCCGCGGGCAGCCGCCCGAAGAGCGGGAACTGCACGGTCGGCCGAACCATCGCCGCCGCGATCGCCAGGCACAGCGCGACCAGCGCGGCCCCTATCGCGATCGCGGGCGCCGGCCGGTCCAGGCTGCGTCCGAAGACGAAGCGTCCGGTGAGCAGCAGCACGCCGGTCACGATCGGGACCGCCGGCAGGAGCCAGCCGAGGATGCTCATCCTTTGAGATCTCCGGCCTCGTCGGTCATGTCGATGTCGCGGGTGCGGAACAGCGCGGTGACGACGGCGAATCCCATCGCCATCTCCAAGGCCATCACGGTCACGGCCACGAGCACCAGCACCTGGCCGTCCGCCGCTCCGGGCGCGACGTAGAACCAGAACGCGGCGCCGGCGACGAGGAGCCCGTTGATCATGAGTTCGAGACCCATCATCAGCATCACGATCGACTGCTGGGACAGCGCCCCGTACAACCCGACCGAGAACAGGGCGGCGGCGAGCACGAGAAAGACCTCGAGGTTCACTTCGCACCGCCCTTGCCGCCGGACGGCCGGTCGTAGCGGCCCCGGTCGGTCGCCAGCACCACGGAGGCGATCATCGTGGCGAGGATGGCGATGCCGATCACCATCATCACCAGCATCTTCGGCCCCATGATCGCCTCGCCGACGGCGAACGTCGGGTCGGCGGGCACGGTCCCACGCCGTGCCGGCCACGGGGTGCGGAAGATGCCGGCCACCAGCGCGGCGAAGACGGCGACGGAGATGGCGATGGCTCCGCGGTGGTTGTGCACCATCGTCATCGGCATGAGCCCGCCCGGGTTCATCATGTACATGATCATGAAGACCGCCATGATGAGCATCTCCATGATCATCATGAGGATCACCAGGACGCCGAGGTAGTCGAGGTCGAGGAGCAGCAGTTCCACGCCGACGCATAGGAACGATGCGAGCAGGGCGAACGTCGCCCGTGCCATCGAGTCGACGACGAAGACGGCCACACCGAAACCCACGGCCCCCACCGCCAGGATCCAGAACGCGACGGTCTGCATCTCACCTCCCTCAGTTCACGACCACGATGCCGACGACCAGGGTCTGCAGCAGCGTGGCCGGGATCAGGACCATCCAGGCGGCGGTCATGAAGCGGTCCATCCTGATCACCGGGAAGCGCTGCCGGACCCAGACGAGGAAGGCCAGCACCGCGCACGTCTTGATCAGCGACCATGCCCAGTCCGGCAGCCACGGCCCGGCACCGCCGCCCAGGAACAGTGGCACCGCGGCCGCCGCCGCGACGGTCAGCAACGCGAACCGGCCGGCGAAGAACAGCAGCCTGTCCGGCCCTGACAACTCGGCCGCGACGCCGCCCGCCAGATCGTCCGCGACCGGGTGGTCCAGCGGCCCCCAGAAGGTCATCGCGAGCGCTGACAGGAGGTAGACCGCGAACGCGACAGGCATCCAGACGACGAACCAGAGGTCGTCCTGCGCGGCGGCCACGTCACCGAAGTCGAGCGAACCCGCGCCCAGACCCGCCGTGATGAGGGCGAACATGTGCGGCAGTTCGTACGCCAGCCCCTGCGCCAGGAACCGGTAACCGCCGATGAGCGGGAACGCCGAGTTGACGCCCCATCCGGTCAGCCACAGCGAGCCCCAGGCCACGACTTCCATCGCGTTGAACCACACGACGCTCACCGGCAGATCCCACACGCTCGTGTCGCCGAGGGGGATCACCGTCGCCGCCAGCAGAGCCGCTGTCGGAAGGCTGATCACGCCGATGCGCATGAGCAGGACATCCGGTGCCAGCGTGCGCCGCCGCTGCTGGACGATCAGCCGGACGCCCTCCCGCAACGGAGCGGCCGGACCACCACCGGCGCGGAACGCCGTGTCCAATGCCGCAGCCGAGTACGCCAAGGCGGCGAGGACGAGAGGCAGCGCCACGACGGCCCAGACCGGCGTCGGCTCACTCACCGGGGACCTCCGCTTTCGCTGCTGTGACCTGGTCGATGTCCGGGTCCAGGCTTGCGACCGTCAGCCGCGCCGCTGCCAACTCCGCGCCGTCCAGCAGCTCGGGGAGCATGGCGAGAACCGCCGCGCTCGTCCGGCGCTCCACCGGACCGCGCGGGCCGTCGCTCCCCAGCAGGGGTGCGGAGTCGTCCAGGCGTCCCAGGGCTTGGCCGATCTCGTCGAGCCAGCCGGCCAGCCGTGCGAACGCGTCACCGAGGTGGCGGGCGGACGGTCCGATGAGACCGTGGCGACCGGCCATGTCCCGGTCGATGACGCCGACGTCGCTGAGCATCCACCGCAACGTTCTCGACCTGCCGGTGCGGCGCGCGAGCTTGGCGACCCGAGGCGCGACATCGCTCTCGGGCGCCCCCGCGATGATCTCGTCGCGCAGTTCGCGGGCCTGGTCGGCCGCACTCTCCCAACCTGCAACGGCCAGCAGCCGGCCCACGCTGTCGAGATGGCTCGCCGCCCGTCGCCGTTCAGCGTCCGCAGTCGTCAGTTGCTCTCCCGCGGCCGACCGCAGCCACGGCTCGTCCCAGAAGGACGATCCGTCCGCTGCCCCTTCCATCACGGCGACCTCTGCGGCCTGGACGACATCCCCTTGCAGCGTCAGACGGAGTACAAGACCGGCGGGCCAGTCGGGAAGAGCCGGACCGAGCGGGACGTGCAGCACGTCGAGCTTCAAACCGTCCCGGTCCGCCGCTCGCTCGGCCATGGCCAGCCCCATCGGCGCCCCCATGTGATGCTGATGACCACCGTGCCCGCTGCCGTGGTTGCCGTGGCCAGCGTGGCCGCCATGCTCCATATGCTCGCGGTGCTGCTCGTCCTCGTCGGACGAACCCGCACCGTGTCCGGCATGACCCGAGTCAGCGGCTGGGGCGTGCTCGTTGTCGTCGCCGTCGTGGTCCTCGTCTTCATGCCGTATCGCTTCGTGGCCGCCGCCGTCGTCCGACTCTGACGAGGCCGCGTGGTCATGCTGATGGCCCGACGCTTGATCGCCGTGCTCATTCATCCCGTCGGCATCACTGTCGGGAGACCACGGTCCGCGCTCTCGGCGGGCCTCGGCGTCCGCCCGCTGCGCCGCGGTGTCCGCCAGCCGTCCGGCCGCCCGATCGAGCTCCGCGACGACCCGCTCGGCCGATGCGGACCCGTCCAGGCGGACGAGAGACCTCGGGCCCGGCATGTCCTCCCAGATCGTGTCCACCGCCGCCGTCAGGTCCGAGCCGGGCCGTCCGCACACGATCAGCATCGCCGCCGCTGCCGGCGATGTGACCATACGTCCGTTCCGCCGACGCAACTCGGCCTCAACGAGCAGCCTGGTCCGTGTCGCTCCGGGCGCCGTGATGACGAACGCGCGGGGATGCGCGTGGGCGAAGCGGAGGAGCCGTGCCGTCAGGCCCATCGGAAGGCCCCCTCGCGCCACGCGTAGACGACGCCGACGATCAGGAGCGCGAGGAACGCGAACATCTCGACGACCGCCTTCGTCCCCACTGAGGCGACCACCACCGCCCACGGATACATGAAGACCATCTCCATGTCGAAGGCCAGGAAGACCATCGTCACGGCGTACCAGCGCACGTGATGACGCGACAGTGCGTGTTCGCGCGGGCGTGTACCCGACAGAAACGGCCCGGCACTCGGGGCACCCGGCGGCGTGTACGCGAACGACAGCGCATAGACGGCCGCGACCACGGCCGCAAGCAACCCCAGAAGTGCGAGTACCGCTACGTACGGCTGCATGCCGGTGCCCCTGAAATCGACTTCCTCCTACGTCCAGTAGGAGATCATGCCCCACGACGGTTCTCATGGCTAACACCCAACGACCGGTCCCCGGCGATTCGGTGCCTACTATGGGAGCTAGTAGAGGACGCGACGTGCCGGCCCGGCTACCGCTGCGGCCGTCCTGCCCGTCCATGCTCATGTGCGCCCGTTGCACTACGCCGGGATCATGGACCCGCTGTGCGGCGGGACCCACAGCGTGCACTCCTCGATGAGCGGGGACTTCTCCATGGCGTGGCGCTACAGCCCGATCGCGTTCCCGGTCGTCCTTGGCGCGATTGCCCTGCTGGCACGGCACGCCTTAGGACTGGCCACGAACCGGAGCGCGAACGGAAGGGGCGTGGCGATCACGCGGATCCGTGAGCCGATGCTGGTCAGGATGAGGAGCAGCGCGCCCGGGATCAGGTCGGGGCGGGACGTCCAGAGGGTAGTGATGCCACCGTCTCGGACGGACATCCAGATCACCATCGCCAGGCAGCAGACCCCGTAGGCCACGAGGAAGCGGAGAGCTGGCGAAATCCCGACCGGCGTCCAGAACGCGCGGTTGCCGGTGTCCCTCGGCAGGACTGTCATGAGTCCTTCTCCAGCAGCGCTTGGAGGCGCTCCCGGAGGGCCGGGTCGGTGGCCGCTTGGTCGAGGAAATGGCTGACCGCCGCGTCACCGTAGGTGCGCAGTACGCCTTGCACGGCCAGAGCGGCCTCGTCGGCGGCGGCCGGTTCGTAGGCGTGGCCGCGCCCGCGGGTAGTGCGGGTCAGGGCGCCCTTCTCGGCCAGTCGGCTCATGACGGTGAGCACGGTGGTGTAGGCCAACGGTGGTGTCCGGTCGTTGTTGAGCGCGTCCAATGTCTCGCGGACGGTCAATGGCCGTTGTGCGCCCCAGAGAACGTCCATGATCTCGGACTCCAGACTGCCGAGCGCCATCGACGTCCTTCCCCTCGAACTACTACGCATCCGTCGTACCAGACGATACCTCGCGCACCGATCCGCGGGAGGTGTGTCACAGCGGCACGGTGGCCCGCGCGGGTGAGAACCCGGGCGTGCCGCCGCGCCACGTCGAAGCCCCGCATCACCCGGCCCGCGAGCGCTGTGACGAGCCCGCCGACCCCGCCACTCATCCACCAACCCCATCTACTGGCTACGTTAGTAGGTCAGGGGCTACAGCCGCCTTCTATCCGAGGGTCTACGGCCTGCGGTACAGGTGGCGCCGAGAAACGGACCTTCCTGCGCCAGAAAGGGGGCGTGCTCGTGGGCGGGGCGTGTATAACAACCGTCTGGCCGGCTCCAGCCGAGCAGAAACTCGAACAGGTCCTGGCCTGGCTCGACAGGCAGGCCATCTGGGGATGAGCCGTGGCCCTGTACATGGTGATCGGCCCCCGGCCTCCGGCAAGATCACCGACGTGTGCAACCACGCCGCCGCGGCTCCATTGCCATCGACTGCGACCTGATTCGAAGAACGCAGCCGCCGTGGGGAGTCCCGTGAGTACGAGCATGCTGCTCGATCTGAGCTGACGTCGCCTTCGGCAGGCGCGGCCTTGTGATTACACAGTGTAACTGAGCAATGGGTAAGCGCAAAGGTGCGCTGGATGCCGTTGGCGCGATGCGGCAGTTGCCGCTAGCGAGTTCACTAGCGGATGATCTTGCTGGGGGTGGTCGTGAGCGGCCTGGTGAGGCGGCTTGCTGGGGCGCTGATTGCGGATCTTGGGGGTGGGGTCAGCCGAGTTTGGGCGTCGCGCGGTCGATGATCGGGGCGACGTCCACGCCTGGGGGGAGGGTGCCGTAGGCGGCGCCCCAGTCGCCGGTCAGGCGGGTGGCGCAGAAGGCGTCGGCTACGGTCGGGTGACCGTGTCTGACCAGCAGGGATGCCTGCAGGACTAGGGCCAGGCGCTCGGCTACGCGGCGGGCGCGGAACTCGATCGTGGCGGTGTCGGTGAAGGCGTCCTTGGCCTCCTTGACGGCGGCGTCCAGGCGCGGGTCGGCTCCTCGGGCGAGTTCGACTTCGTCGAAGAACGCCTCCAGCGTTTGCGGCTCGCGGAGGATCGCACGCAGGAGATCGAGTGCGGCCACGTTGCCGGAGCCCTCCCAGATGGAGTTGAGGGGGGACTCGCGGAACAGGCGGGGCATGCCGGAGTCCTCGATGTAGCCGTTGCCGCCCAGGCATTCGAGGGACTCGGCGGCGTGCGCGGGCCAGCGCTTGCAGATCCAGTACTTGCTGACGGCGAGGGCGAGGCGCTTGAAGGCCGTCTCGGACGCGTCGCCGCGCACCGAGCGGTCGGTGGCGCCGGCCAGGCGCAGCATCGTGGCCGTGGCGGCCTCGGACTCGATCGCGAGGTCGGCGAGGACGTTGCGCATCAGCGGCTGGTCGATCAGGTACTTCCCGAACGCCCTGCGGTGCGCGGCGTGGTGGGCGGCGGCCGTGACGCCGTACCGCATCCCGGCCGCCGCGCCGATCACGCAGTCGAGCCGGGTCATGTTGACCATCTCGATGATGGTGCGGACCCCGCGGCCCTCGTCCCCGACCCGCCAGGCGACCGCGTTCTCGTACTCCACCTCGGCGGACGCGTTGGACCGGTTGCCGAGCTTGTCCTTCAGGCGCATCAGGCGGAAGGGGTTGCGGGTGCCGTCCGGCAGGACGCGGGGGACCAGGAAGCAGGTCAACCCCTCCGGCGCCTGGGCCAGGGTGAGGAACACGTCGCACATCGGGGCGCTGGTGAACCACTTGTGGCCGACGAGCCGGTAGGTGCCGTCGGGCTGGGGCGCGGCCTGCGTCGTGTTGGCGCGGACGTCCGAACCGCCCTGCTTCTCCGTCATCGACATGCCGGCGAGCAGCGCGTTCTTGGTGAGCGGCGCGCGCAGCCCGAAGTCGTACTCGGGCCTGGCGAGGAGCGGCTCGTACTGGGCGGCGAGCGCGGGGGACTGGCGCAGTGCGGGGACGGCCGCGTACGTCATCGAGACGGGGCAGCCGTGACCGGCGTCGACGCGCCAGGTGTAGAACTTCGCGGCGCGGGCGACGTGGGCGCCCTCGCGGGGGTCGGCCCAGGCCGAGCCGTGCAGGCCGTGCGTCACCGCGACGGTCATCAGCTCGTGCCAGGCCGGGTGGAACTCGACCTCGTCGATCCGGTGCCCGTAGCGGTCGTGGGTGCGCAGGACGGGCGGGTTCTCGTTCGCGAGGCGGCCCCACTCCTGGGCCTCCTCGGTGCCGGCCAGGCGGCCCAGCCCGCGCACCTCGGGCTCGGCCCAGGCCGCGCCCTCGCGGGCCAGCCCGTCCAGCAGGACGGCATCGTCGGCCACGTCGTGCCCGGTGAGCGGGGGAACCTGATTGACCACCTCGTGCGTCACCGTGCCGCCCTCCGCATTCCGTCCGCGCATGTTCACGCCGTTGCCGTGCAGGATACAGAACAACGTTCGGACGGCAGATGATCATGCCTGGACCGGGGCCGGAGGTCCATCCTCCTGAAGGGGTGGGACGATCTCGTTCCCCCGGCGGATTGTCGTGCCGCGGCGGGGGCATACCTTCGAGATATGAGTCAGTCCAGCCCGCAGCCCGAGCGGCCCTGCCCCGGCAGCCCGCCGGCCCGGCGGCAGGACGCGCGGCCCGACCGGCCGGTCCCCGGACCCCGCGACGCCCGGACCGCGCCCGGCGCCGTCCGGGCCTCCGACGCCGAGCGGGAGGCGGCGGTCGAGCGGCTGCGGATCGCCTCGGTGGAGGGACGGCTCACCTTCGAGGAGCTGACCAAGCGCACCGAGGCCGCCTACGCGGCCGTGAGCCGCGGCGACCTCGAGCGCATCACCGCGGACCTGCCCGGCATGGGCGCCCCCGGCGCGAACCCCGCGCCCATCCAGGTGAAGCGCCGGTTCAGCGCCGTCATGGGCGACTGCAAGGAGCGCATCGTCGGCCGCATCGACGGGCCGCTGGAGGCGGTGTCGGTGATGGGCGACGTCGTGCTCGACCTGCGCGGCGCGCAGGTCACGACCGGTGAGGTCCGCATCTCCGCGACCGCCGTGATGGGCGACGTCAAGATCATCGTCCCGGACGGGGTGAGCGTCGAGCTGACCGGCCACAACTTCCTCGGCGTCCGGAAGGTCAACGTCCGCGACCCGCACCCCGGCGCCCGCGTGCCCGTGGTCCGGGTCACCGCGACCGCCGTGATGGGCGACATCAAGATCGTCGACGACGAGCACCACGCGCCCGTCCGCCGCGCCATCGCCGAGTGGTGGAAGGACGGCACGTAGCCTCAGCGGCTGTCGTCGCCCCGCTCGGCCTCCCGGACGCCCGCCTCGTCCGGCGGCAGCGTGTCGGGATGCTCGTACCGCACGCCGGGCGTGCCCGTACCGCTCGTCTCCTCGCCGTCCGGCACCGTGCGGCCGCGGGCGTCGGAGCGGTGGGTCACCGGCGCGAACTCGCGGTCGTGCGTCTCTTCGGGTTCATGCCCGAGATCCTCGCCCTTCATGGCACCCCGCATACCCGGCCGCCGCGACGCGAATCGCCGGCTCGACGGGTTAGACGGCGGTGGCGGTGCGGGGCGTCTCGCGCGCCTCTTCGTAGCGGCGGACGATCAGGTCCGCTACCTCCGGGGCGGCGCCCAGCGCGGGGGAGACCGCGGACGCGCCGGCGGCGCGGGTCTCCTTGCCGACCTTGTCGGTGAAGTAGCCGGGCGCCAGGAAGTAGGACGCCACCGCGACGCGGGGGGCGCCCGCCTCCAGCAGCGCCGCCACGGCCTCGCCCGGCTTCGGGCCGGCCGCCGACGCGTACGCCGGGACGACGTCCCACCAGCCGCGCGGGCGCCACTCGAGCGCGAGCCGGGCGATCGTGGCGTTGGCGGACGCGTCGCTGGAGCCCGCCGAGACCAGGACGACCGCCGTGTCCGGGTCGCCGGGGTCGACGCCCGCGTCCGACAGGCGGCGCTCCAGGGCCCGGACGAGCAGCGGATGGGGGCCGAGCGTGCCCGCCGTCCGCAGGCGCAGGCGGGGATGCCGGGCGCGCACCCGGTTCAGGGCGCCCGGGAGGTCGGTCTTGCTGTGGTAGGCGGCGGTGAGCAGCAGCGGCAGCACGACCGCGGCACCGTGGCCGTTGCGGGCCAGGGTGTCCAGGAGCCGGTCCGGTGCCGGGGCGGCGTGGTCGAGGAACGCGGCGTGCACGGGCACGTCCGGGCGGCGCGCCCGGACGGCGCCGAGCAGCGCGGTGACGGTCGCGGCGGCGCGCGGGTCCCTGCTCCCGTGCGCGACCGCGACCATCGGGGGAGCGCTCACAGGTGGATACCGCACTCGGTCTTGCCCAGCCCGGCCCAGCGGCCGCTGCGCGGGTCCTCGCCGGGCGCCACCGGACGGGTGCACGGCGCGCAGCCGATCGAGGGGTAGCCGTCGTAGTGCAGCGGGTTGACCAGCACCCCGTTGTCCTCGATGTAGTTGTCCATGTCCTCCTGGGACCAGTCCAGGATCGGGTTGACCTTGACCATGCCGCGCTTGCGGTCCCACTCGACGACCCGGCGGTCGCGGCGGCTCGCGGTCTCGTCCCGGCGGATGCCGCTGAACCAGGCCATGTAGCCCTCCAGCGCGCGGCCGAGCGGCTCCACCTTGCGCAGGTGGCAGCACAGGTCGGGGTTGCGGCCGAACAGCCGGGGGCCGAGCGCGGCCTCCTGCTCCTCGACCGTCCGGGACGGGGTGACGTTGATGACGTTCACCGGGTAGACGGCCTCGACCGCGTCCCGGGTGCCGATCGTCTCGGCGAAGTGGTAGCCGGTGTCGACGAACAGGACGTCGATGCCGGGCTTCACCTTCGACACCAGGTGGATCAGCGCCGCGTCCGACATGGACGAGGTGAGGCAGATGCGGTCGCCGAACGTGGCGGCGGCCCACCGGATGACCTCCAGCGTGGGCGCGCCCTCCAGCGCGGCGGCGGCCGATTCGACGATGTCTTCCAGATCAAGGGTCGGCCGGTCGGTCTCCAGAAGAGTCACCGAGGGATCTCCTTGCTCGCGGTGCGGGGGGCTCCGACACCGAGGAACTTCAGCGTGAAGGATCGAAGGCAGTCGGGGCAGAACCAGGAACCGTGCTCTTCGACCGGCTCCAGGTTCTCCTCGCCGCAGTAGGGGCAGTAGAACGGCGCCATGCGCTCGCTCATGCGATGTCCGTCCCGCTCACTTGAGGTCGGCGTCGTCGGCGCGGCCCGCCCAGTCGGCGAAGGTCTCGCCCTCGGCGCGCTGCTCGTCGAACCTGCGCACGACCCGCTCGACGTAGTCGGTCAGCCCGGACGAGGTGGTCTTCAGCCCGCGGACCTTCTTGCCGAACGAGCGGCCGAGCCGCCCGCCCAGGTGGACCTGGAAGCCCTCCACCTGGTCGCCGTTCTCGTCCACGACCAGCTGGCCCTTGAGGCCGATGTCGGCGACCTGGACGCGGGCGCAGGAGTTCGGGCAGCCGTTGATGTTGATGGTCAGCGGGTGCTCGAACTCCGGGAGCCGCTTCTCCAGCTCGTCCATCAGGTCCATGGCGCGCTGCTTGGTGTCGACGATCGCGAGCTTGCAGTACTCGATGCCGGTGCACGCCATCATGTGCCGCCGGAACGTGGACGGCCGGGCCTGCAGGTCGTGCTCGGCGAGCGCCTCGACCAGGGCCTCGGTGTGCTCCGCCGGCACGTCCAGGATGATCATCTTCTGTTCGAGCGTGGTGCGGACGCGGCCCGAGCCGTAGCGGTCGGCCAGCTCGCCGATGACGCCGAGCAGCTCCCCGTTCAGCCGGCCCACGCGGGGCGCGAACCCGACGTAGAAGTTCCCGCCCTTCTGCGGGTGGACGCCCAGGTGGTCGCGGTGGACGTCCGGGGCGGTGGGCGCGGGGCCGTCCGGCAGCGCGTACCCGAGGTACTCCTTCTCCAGCACCTCGCGGAACTTCTCGATGCCCCAGTCCTTGACCAGGAACTTCATCCGCGCGCGGCCGCGCAGCCGCCGGTAGCCGTAGTCGCGGAAGATCGAGGTGACGCCGTGCCACACCTCGTGGGCCTGCTCGGGCTTCACGAACACGCCGAGGCTCTGGGAGAACATCGGGTTGGTGGACAGCCCGCCGCCGGCGAACACCTGGTAGCCGGTCTCGCCCTCCTCGTTCACCACGCCGACGAACGCGATGTCGTTGATCTCGTGGACGGTGCAGTGCGAGGTGCAGCCCGACATTGCCGTCTTGTACTTGCGCGGCAGGTTGGAGAACTCGGGGGAGCCGATGTAGCGGTCGTGGATCTCGCGGAGCTGCGGCGTCGCGTCGATCACCTCGTCGGCGGCGATCCCGGCCAGCGGGCAGCCGATGATCGTGCGCGGCACGTCGCCGCACGCCTCGGTGGTGTGCAGCCCGACGGCGGCGAGCGCCTCCCAGATCGCGGGGACGTCCTCGATGCCGACCCAGTGCAGCTGGATGTTGTGCCGGTTGGTGATGTCGGCGGTGCCGCGCGCGTAGTTGCGGGAGATGTCGGCGATGGTCCGCAGCTGCGGCCCGCTGAGCTGGCCGCCGTCGATGCGGATCCGCATCATGAAGTAGCGGTCCTCGAGCTCCTCGTCCGTCAGCGCGCCGGTCTTGCCGCCGTCGATGCCGGGACGCCGCTGGGTGTACAGCCCCATCCAGCGGAACCGGCCGCGCATGTCGGACGGGTCGATCGAGTCGAACCCCTGCTTGGAGTAGATGTCGATGATGCGGCGGCGGACGTTCAGCCCGTCGTCGTTCTTCTTGTTCTCCTCGGTGGCGTTGAGGGGTTCCCGGTAGCCGAGGGCCCACTGGCCCTCGCCCTTCTTACGCTTGATCGCGGGTGGCACGGCGCGCGTCCTCATCTGTTGGTCGTGAGGGACGCGTAGCGCACCGGCAGTCTTGGACGGCCGGCTCAACGCTGAGCAGGATCAGGTCAAAGGTGTCGCCGATGCACCACGCGCCCGCTGAGCAGGGGGCGTGGTCGGGGCGTCACCGACAGATCGCGCTGCGGACGCGCTGGAAGTCCACGTGGCGGCGCTTGGCCAGCAACGGGTCCGCGGCAGTCATACTCGAACTCTGACACGAGGTCTCGCGGACTGTCCAGTTGCGTCCGGGATACGGACACGTGACATGCGTCATCCCTGCCGCCGCCAATTCACCCCGGGCTCGGCGTCCGCGCCCTCCGGGCGCCCGGCTCCGCGCCGCTCCTCCGGCGTCGCGGGCGGCGGCCGATGCTGGCAGTCGCACCAGGAACCGCCGCGGCACTCCTCGTGGCGGCGCTCTCGGCACGGCGGGCAGATCATGTCTCCATTGTCCCCCATCGCGGCGAATGCACTCGTTGATCATGGTCCGGACGACGTTCCGCGCCGTCCAACCGGGTATGGGCACGGGGACGGACGGGGGCGCGGGACCCTGGCGAGACGGCCCGCGCGATGGCCCGCGAGACGGCCCGCGGGACGGCCGGACGGGGGAGGCGATCGGCGTGCGACGCGCGGAGCGGACCACTGAAATGGGCGATGCGGCATGTTCCGGGCGCGTAACGCTCTACGGTGGGGCGGTGTGACGACCGTCTCCGACGCCGAGGGCGTCCCCTCGGCCGGGGACTCCGACTCCGAACGGGGCCCGCGCGGCCCCCGCCCGAAACTGCGCGGGCGGCTGTACGCGCAGGCCCGGTCGGCGGCGCGCACCGCGGGCCGGTTCTGCTGGCTGCTGATCAAGGGCACCGCGGTCGGCGCGTTCCGCTACCGGGTGACCGGCCTCGCGGCCGAGGCCGCGTTCTTCGCGCTGCTGTCGCTGCCGCCCCTCGTCATCGGGCTGATCGGCACGATGGGCCACCTGCGCGGCCTGTTCGGCGCGGACACCGTCGCCGAGATCCGCACCTGGGTGATCGAGCAGGCGCGGACGGTGCTGACCGGCCCCGCGGTCGACACGGTCGTCGTCCCGCTGATCGACGACGTGATCCGCGGCGGCAGCCCCGACATCGTGTCCGTCAGCTTCCTGATCTCGCTGTGGGCGGGGTCGCGGGCGACGAACGTCTACGTCGACACGATCACGATCTCCTACGGCCTGTCCGGCGTCCGCGGCGTGATCCGCACCCGCACCCGGGCGTTCGTGCTGTACCTGATCGGGCTGCTGGTCATGCTGATCGTCATCCCGATGCTGGTGGCGGGGCCGGCGCTGGTGCGGCAGGCGCTGCCGGAGAGCGCGCCGGCGGTGCAACTGCTGTACTGGCCGGTCGTGGTGATCCTGTCGATCCTCTTCCTCGCGCTGCTCTACCACATGAGCGTCCCGGTGCGGACGTCCTGGTGGCGCGAGGTGGCCGGTGCCGTCCTGGCGCTGCTGATCTGGATCCTCGGCAGCGCCGGCCTGCGGCTCTACCTGGCCGGGTCGCTGAGCGGCGTGTCGGTGTACGGGTCGCTCGCCGCCGCGATCGCGGTGCTCGCCTGGCTGTACGTGGCGGCGCTCGCGGTGCTGATCGGCGCCGCGCTGAACGCCGAGATCGACCGGCTGTGGCCGAGCGGCGACACCGCCCGTGCGCGCGCCGTGCGGGAGGCGCAGGCCGACCAGGGGCCCCGCGACCAGGGGAGCGCGGGTAAAAACAAACCCGAATCCGGCTCTGAATAGGCTAAACATGTCGTAACCTCGCGTGTCATGACCCCCAGTGAGGAGACCCGCCGGCTGCGGACCGTGACCGGCACGATCGCGACGTCGGACATCACCGGGCCGGTGCTCTCCCACGAGCACCTGCAGATGGACCTGCGCTGGCCGGCCCGCCCCCAGCTGGTCGACTCCGACCCCGGCCGCTGGCTGGACGAGGAGAAGGGCGTCCAGCGGGAGCTGTCCGCGCTGCGCAAGGAGCACGGCCTCGGCCTCGTCGTCGACCTGACGTGCTCGGGCATGGGCCGCAACGCCGCCGCGCTCGCCCGGATCAGCGCCGGCGCCCGGGTGGCCGTGGTCGCCGGGACGGGCGTGTTCACCGAGCCGTTCCACCCGGCGTTCGTCCGCGAGACCCTCGCCGCGGGATCGGGCCCCGACGGCCCGTCCGGCGTGGAGCGGCTCGCCGAGCGGCTGCTCGCCGAGGTCGGCTTCGGCATGGACGGCACCAACTGCCTGCCCGGCGTCATCGGCGAGATCGGCACCTGGGGCGAGGCCCCGACCGAGGCCGAGGAGCTGTGCCTGCGCGCCGCCGCGCGGGCCGCCCGCTACTCCGGGCTGTCCGTCGCGACCTACGGCCGGGCGGGCCTCGCGCAGCTGGAGATCCTCGGCGCCGCCGGGCTGGCCCCGGAGCGGGTCGCGGTCGGCCAGCAGGACCGGGTGGACGACCCCGGCCAGCACCGCAAGATCGCCGAGACGGGCGGCTATGTGTCGTTCGGCACGCTCGGCCTCGCCGGCGAGGACCACGCCGCCGTCGGGCGCCGCGTGCGCTGCGTGATGGACCTGCTGGAGGCCGGGCACGCCGACCGGGTGCTGCTGAGCACCGGCGTCTCCCGGATGGCGCAGATCGCCCGCTACGGCGGCACCGGCTTCGGGTACCTCTTCGAGACGTTCCTGCCCGCGCTGCGGGCCGCGGGAGCCGACGACGCCACCCTGGACGCGATCCTGCGCGACAACCCGCTGAGGTGGCTCACCGGGGCGTGACCGGGTAGGGGTTCCCCCGGAAGGGGGTGTCCCCATGTCCCGGAACAGATCCGCGCGGGAGGACCTCCAGCGGGCGCAGACCGTCCGGCTCCCCTACACCGACCGCGCCGAGGCGGGCCGCGTGCTCGCCGAACGCCTCGTCCCCCTGGGGCTGGACGGGGCGGCCGTCCTGGCGCTGCCGCGCGGCGGCGTGCCCGTCGGCTACGAGGTCGCCCGGCGGCTCGGTTCCCCGCTCGACGTCCTGGTGACCCGCAAGATCGGGTACCCGCCGCAGCCCGAACTCGGCGTCGGGGCCGTCGCCGAGGGCGGCTCCCCGGTCTTCGACGGGGAGCTGCTGGCCCGGCTCGGGCTCGGCGAGGACGACCTGGCCGCCACGGTCGCGGCCGAACGCGCCGAACTGGACCGCCGCGTGGCGGCCTACCGGGGCGGCCGCCGGCTGCCCGAGGTCGCCGGGCGCCCGGTGATCGTGGTGGACGACGGGCTCGCGACCGGCGGCACCGCCCGCGCGGCGGTGCGGGCGACGCGCGAGCGCGGGCCGTCCCGGCTGGTGCTGGCGGTGCCGGTGGGCGCCGCGGAGACCGTCCGCGCGCTGGAGGCCGAGGTGGACGACGCGGTCGTCCCTGCGGCGCCGTGGGAGTTCCGCGCCGTGGGCCAGTGGTACCGCGACTTCGACCAGCTCACCGACGAGGACGTGACGGCCTGGCTCGCGCGCGCCGCACGCGACCCGGGCGGCAGTCCGGGGTGAGCCCGGTCCGGGGTGAGCCCGGTCCGGGCTGAGCCGGGTCCGGGGTGAGCCGGGTCGCGGGTGGGCGGGGTCGCGGGGAAATGGTGTGCGGCGGGTTTTCGTGAAAGGGCCACGTCGGGGAGCCCTTTGCGGTAAAAGGCGTCCGCGGGATTGTCGTGGTCCGATGTGACCATGCCGTGATGCAGATGTGACTCCGCACACCGGCCCGGCCGGGAGAAGGCCGGGCCGGGGCAACGCAAACGGCCCCGCAGTGCGGGGCCGTGTCGTTTTCAGGTGGCGTGCCGGGGATTGCGACGGGAGCGTTTCGGCGGCCTTCGCGCTCGGTCAGGCGGCGTTGGCGCGACGCATCCGGCGACGGCGCTCGGACGCGCGCTCGTCCTCGTTCAGACCGCCCCACGTGCCGTACTTCTCGGGCCTGGACACCGCGTAGTCCAGGCACTCCGTGCGGACCGGGCAGCCCATGCAGATCTGCTTGGCCTTGCGCTCGCGAATCTCGCGCTCGGGCTGGCGCTCGCCGTCGGGACCGAAGAAGAGGACGAGGTCTTCCCCCCGGCACGCCGCGGCGTCCTGCCAGCCCCAGCTGGGACGAGGGAGGTTTGCCTGCCGACGTACCTGAGCCATGGAACACCCACCTTGATTGGTTTCGAACAAAATCGGGACATGGACGCTCGACGTGCTTCAGGTGACATTGAGTCAGAAGCGCCGAATGTTCCAACGTCTGGAGTTGCCGCTCTGTTCCCCGTCCGGTTACTCCGGAAACCTGGGGACGTGCGACACGGAGGCCCTCGAATGGGGCCTCAAGGAGATTACACGAGGGCCGCCTCGTTGAGAAGGGTGAGTTCCCTAACAACATGGGTTCGCAGGTTCTCCCCGCAGTCCGGCCCGCAGGGATCGGACTGCTGGACGGCCTCCAGGGCCACCCGGTAACGGCTCTGCCGCGCGACAACGACCGCTTCGTACCGCGATGTCCCGGTGACCGATGCGACGGTCACCTCGTCCAGCCCGCGCAGTCCGGTGTGCGCCCGGACGAAATGCTCGGCCGCCTGCGCCGGCTCGGGCGTCCCGGCCCGGCCGCGGAACCGGTCGAGGACGACCTCGCCCCGCAGGTAGGCGTCCACGGCCCGCACGGCCTCGGTCTCGCCGAGGTCGCCGTAGTAGAGCCCGTGGGGAAGACACACCAAATTCGCCGCAAATCGGTCGCCGCCTACATGGGTGGTCTCCCAGACGAGGCGATCGAAACGCGTGGCGAGCGCGCGGGCCAGCGGGGCCCCGGTGCGCGCGCAGCAGGCGTTGTGCCGCCCGTGCGTGCAGGCCAGCAGCACCGGCTCGGCCACCGGCCCGCCGAGCCCCGGCGACCGGCCCGCGGCGAGCGCGGCCAGGTCGAGCGCGGCCAGCTCCGCCGGGTCGGCCAGCTCGCGCCCCTCCATCCAGACCTCGGCGCCGCGCGAGAACGCGGCGTAGACCTGGACCGGCGGGGTGGCCCGGCGGCGCCCCGGCCGCCGGATCAGCTGCGGCCGGACGCCGGCCCGCTTGGCGGCGCGCACCGCGTCGCCCACCGGATCCGGGCCGGGCAGGTCGGTGACGTTCTCCGGCCAGGGGCCGGGGTGCTCGACCAGCAGCCAGGCGCGCGCCTTCGCGGTCGCGCTCCCCAGGCACGGCCGCTCGCCCGTGTGGCTGCCGGGGCAGTGCCCGCAGCCGTTGCCGCCCGTCAAATGATCCCCCCGGCCGATCTTCAATCGATTAGGTAAGGGTAACCTAACGGGTCGCCGTCAAACCAGGTGGGGTGATGCGGGAGGGGTGACGGAGGTCTCAGCGAACCGCGCTCAGTGCAGGGCCGCGCGGGGCAGCAGGGCCTCCGCGGCCGGCAGCGCGGCCTCGCGGTCGGCGTCCACGAGGCCGATCCGGGTGCGGCGGTCCAGCAGGTCGCCCGCGTCGAGGGCGCCCTCGTGCCGCACGGCCCAGGCCAGCTCCGCCCCGGTCACCGGCAGGTTCGGGAGCACGGGCTCCAGCAGCGCCGGATCCTCCCTGCCGAGCGCGGTCAGCAGCGGCGCCTCGGTCCCGTACCGGTGGACGAGGCGGGGCGGCGCGTCGAGCACGTCCAGCCGGGCCCGCGGGGCCGCCCCGACGAGCGGGAGGCGGGCGGTCCGGCTCGGGCCCGCGGTGAGGCCGCGGGCGCGCACGGCGGCGTCCACGGCGTCCTGCGCCATCCGCCGGTAGGTGGTGAGCTTGCCGCCGACGATCGTGACGACGCCGTCCGGCGAGGTCAGCACCGCGTGGCGGCGGGAGATGTCGGCGGTGTCGCGGCCGTTCCCCACGTCCAGCAGGGGGCGCAGGCCGGCGTACGCGCCGATCACGTCCGCGCGGCGCACCGGGACGTCCACGGCGGACCCGAGCACGTCGAGCAGGAACCCGATCTCGGCCTCGGTCGGCTCCGGCACGTCCGGGATCGGCCCGTCGGCCGGCTCGTCGGTGAGCCCCACGTAGACCCGGCCGTCGCCCTGGGGGAGGACCAGCATGAACCGGGCGCCGCCGCCAGGGATCGGCACGTGCAGCCCGGCGGACAGCCCCCGCAGCGTCTCGGCCCGCAGCACCAGGTGGGTGCCCCGCGACGGGCGCAGCCGCACCCCGTCCATCAGGCCGCCCGCCCAGACGCCGGCCGCGTTCAGCACCGCCCGCGCCCGGACGGTGAACTCCCGCCCGGTCAGCTCGTCCCGGACGAGGGCGCCGTCGCCGGCCAGCCGCACCGCCCGGCACCGGGTGAGGACGCGGGCGCCGTGCCCGGCGGCGGTCCGGGCGAGCGCGGTGACCAGGCGCGCGTCGTCGCACAGCTGCCCGTCCCAGGACAGCAGCCCGCCGCGCAGCCCGTGCGGGCGCAGCGCGGGCGCGAGCCGCAGCGTCTCGACCGCCGACAGCCGGCGCGGGCCGGGCAGCACCGAGCGCGGGGTGCGCGCGGCGAGCCGCAGCAGGTCCCCGGCGCGCATCCCGCCGCGCGAGACGGCCGCCTGCCCGCGCGACACCAGCGGGGTCAGCGGCAGGACGAACGGGAGCGCGCGCACCAGGTGCGGGGCCGTGCGGCGCATCAGCACGCCGCGCTCGACCGCGCTCTCGTGGGCCACGTCGACCTGCCCGGACGCGAGGTAGCGCAGCCCGCCGTGGATCAGCTTGGAGCTCCACCGGGAGGTGCCGAACGCCAGGTCGTGCGCGTCGACCGCGGCGACCGTGAGGCCCCGCGAGGCGGCCTCCAGCGCGGCGCCGGCCCCGGTCGCGCCGAGGCCGACGACCAGCACGTCGACCACCTCGTCCGGCAGGGCGGCGAGCTCGCGTTCGCGGCGCGCCGCGTTCAGCGACGTCCGCGGTTCCGGTCCGGTCATCAGGGCTCCTCCGTACGCGCCGCCGCCGTCCGGCGGGGGCGATGGGTCGGGCGGGGTCAGGGCGCGAGCATCCGGTCCAGGACGTGCCGGAGTTCGGCGTCGAAGGCGTCGGGACCGAGGTCGGGGTCGGCGTCGTCGATCATCGTCGGCGCCGACAGCGCGTAGGACTGGACGACCAGCAGCAGCGCCCGCGCCTGCCGGGCGGGATGGCCGGGGCGGACCGTCCCGTCGGCGTGCCCGGCCGCGACGCCCTCCTCGAACCACGCCAGGAACGCCAGCTGGCTGGCGCCGCAGCGGTCCAGGACGTAGGGCAGCAGCAGCTCCGGGTCCACTTCGATGATCTTGCGCAGCAGGGGGTGGTCGCGGAACGTGCGCACGCCGGTGACCAGGCCGTCCACCATCCGGGGCCGGACGGGGCGGCCGTCGTCGGGCGGCTGCAGCGCCTCGCCGATGCCGGTCCACTCGCGGGTCATCAGGTCGGCGACGATCGTGCGGACGTCCGGCCAGCGGCGGTACAGCGTCATCCGGGAGACGCCCGCGCGGCGGGCGATGTCGGTCAGCGTCGTCCGGCGCACCCCGACGGCCAGCACGCAGTCGCGCGCCGCGTCGAGCACGGTGTCGTCGGCGGTCCGTGCCGCCGGCCTGTTGTGACGATTCGACGTCATGTGTCACAGTGTAAGCACAAGGCCGATGGAGCGGGTGGAGAGGGAGGCGGCGTGGAGACGCGGGACATGCTGTGGAGCGGCTGGGGGGATCCGGCCCGGGCCGAGCCGCTGCCCGAGCCGACGGCCGGGCTGCTGCGCGACCTGCTCGGGGTGCGGCCCGCCGCGGCGCCGCCGGCCGCCCTGGCGGCGGTGAAGGTCGCCGCGCCCCGGCTCTCCGGCGGCGACCTGACCGCGCTCGCCGGAATCGTCGGGGACGGCAACGTCCGCGCCGACGCGGAATCGCGGATCCGGCACCTGCGCGGCAAGTCGACGCCCGACCTGCTGCGCGCCCGCGCCGGCGAGACCTCCGACGCGCCGGACGCGGTCGTGCTCCCCGGCTCGCACGACGAGGTCCTCGCGGTGCTGGAGGTCTGCGCCGGGAAGCGGATCGCGGTGGTCCCGTTCGGCGGCGGCACCTCGGTGGTCGGCGGCCTCGCGCCCGAGGGCGTGGACGCCTTCATCGCCCTCGACCTGCGGCGCATGGACCGCCTCGTCTCCATCGACGAGGTCTCCCGGACCGCCGTCCTGCAGCCCGGCCTGCGCGCGCCGGCGGCGGAGGCGCTGCTCGCCGAGCACGGCTTCACCCTCGGGCACTTCCCGCAGTCGTTCGAGTGGGCGTCGATCGGCGGGTTCGCCGCGGCGCGGTCCAGCGGGCAGGCGTCCGCCGGGTACGGGCGGTTCGACGACATGGTCGTCGGCCTGACCGTGGCGACGCCGGCGGGCGCGCTCGACGTCGGCCGCGCGCCGAAGTCCGCCGCCGGGCCCGACCTGCGGCAGCTCGTCCTCGGCTCGGAGGGCGCGTTCGGCGTGATCACCTCGGTCACCGTGCGGATCCGGCCCGTCCCGCGGGCCAGGGAGTACGAGGGCTGGCGGTTCGCGTCGTTCGCCGCGGGCGCCGCCGCGCTCCGCCGGCTCGCCCAGGACGGCCCGCTCCCCACGGTCCTGCGGCTGTCGGACGAGACCGAGACCATGGTCGGCCTGGCCGACCCCTCCGCCATCGGCCAGGGGGCGTCGAGCGGGGCTCGTCCTTTGGATGGTGGTGGGCGGGGGCTGGCGGACGGTGCTTCCGCCGGGTGTCTGGCCGTGGTGGGGTTCGAGGGGACGCCGGGCGACGTGGCCGCTCGCCGGGCCGGGGCCGCGGAGGTGCTCGGCGCCGCCGGCGGCGAGCCGCTCGGCGCCGCGCCGGGCGAGAAGTGGGAGCACGGCCGCTTCAACGCCCCCTACCTGCGCGACTCCCTGCTGGACGTCGGCGCGTTCGCCGAGACGCTGGAGACCGCCGCGTTCTGGTCGGACGTCCCGGGGCTGTACGAGGCCGTGCGGGGCGCGCTGACCGGCACGCTGTCCGAGGCGGGCACGCCGCCGCTCGTCATGTGCCACATCTCGCACGTCTACGAGACCGGCGCGTCCCTGTACTTCACCGTCGTGTCGGCGCAGGGGGACGACCCGATCGAGCACTGGGCGCACGCGAAGCGCGCGGCCGGCGACGCGATCATCGCGGCCGGCGGGACCATCAGCCACCACCACGGGGTGGGCACCGACCACCGCGACTGGTACGCCGCGGAGATCGGGCCGCTGGGCGCCGCCGTGCTGCGCGCGGTCAAGGACCGGGTCGATCCGGCCGGGATCCTCAACCCGGGCGTCCTCGTCCCGCCGGCCCCGGAGGAGTAGCCGCCATGCGCGCGTTCACCGCGATCGTCAACCCGGCGGCGGGCGGTTCCGCGTCCGCGTCCGGCCTGATGCCGCTCGGCAGGCTGCTGCGCGAGGCGGGCGCCGAGCTCGACGTCGAGTACAGCCGGAGCATGGAGCACGCCGCCGGGCTGGCCCGCGCCGCGGCCGGGGCCGGGCGGGTCGTGCTCGGCGTCGGCGGCGACGGCATGGTCGGCTGCGTCGGCGGGGTCCTGGCGGGGACCGGCGCCGTCTTCGGCATCGTCCCGGCCGGGCGCGGCAACGACTTCGCGCGGCAGCTCGGCGTCCCGTCCGGCGCGGCGGAGCTCGCCCCGCTGCTGCTCGACGGCGAGCCGCGCGCGGTGGACACCATCGAGGCCAACGGGACGCCCGTCCTCGGCAGCGTCTACGCGGGCATTGACGCGATCGCCAACGACAACGCCAACAGGACGCGGCTGCTGCGCGGCTCCGCCGCCTACTACGCCGGGGCGCTGCGGGCGGTCCTGTCCTGGCGGCACGCCGACTACCTGATCACCGTGGACGGCGAGCGGCACCGGCGCGAGGGCTACACCGTCGTCGCGGCGAACTCCGGCTACTACGGGTTCGGCAAGCACATCGCCCCGGACGCGCGCGTGGACGACGGGCTGCTCGACGTCGTCCTCATCCGCAAGGCGCCGCGGACGCTGTTCTTCGCTGTGATGCGCGAGCTGGCGGACGGGTCGCACGTCCGGCGCCCCGAGGTGGAGGTCATGCGCGGCCGGGAGGTGCGGATCGAGCTGGCCGGGCCGCCCGGCCGCAGGCTCCCGTACGGGGCGGACGGCGAGCTGCCGGGCGTCCTGCCGGTCACGGCGAAGATCATGCCGGGCGCGCTGCGGGTGCTCGCCCCCTGAGGTTTTGGCCCGGCGTTTGGGCTGGTTTACGCCACCATTACGGCCCTCCGTATAGCGTCAGTTACGTCCCGCTTTCGGGACCTTGGGGCCGTCTGCGGAGGCATCATGAGAGGCGACTGCACGCTCGCCGTTCTGGGGGGACTCATGATGCCCGCGGCCGCCCCGGACGTGGTGGCGCCGGCGTCCTTGGGGGTGACGCCGGCGTCCACCACGCGCACCCCCGCACCGGCCCGGTGCGGGGCCGGGCGGGACGGCCGCCGCCCGGCTTGACGCGGAGATCGCCTCCGGACAGGCTTTGAGGATTCCCTCACCGCAGCCGGAGGCATTCTGTGTCCGAGGTTCCCCCCGCGCCCGACAACTCGCGCACGTCCGAGGAGGGGGCGGGCTGGAGCTGCGGGAGACCCGGCACGTTCAACGAGCTGCTGCCGGCGCGGGTCCCCGACTTCTCCTGGCGGCGTCCTGCGGTGCTGTGGCGGTCCCGCAACGACGTGCTCGCGCGGCTTTTCGGCGACCCGTCCGACGCGATCCGGCGGCGCTGCGTCGCCGCCCTGCGCGAGCGCGGCACCCCGGCCGCGTTCACCGTGCACCGGTCGGCGCCGGAGTTCTCGTTCGCGCTGCTCGGCGACACCGGTGAGGGCGACCGGTCGCAGTACGCCGTCGTGCCGCCGCTGCTGCACGCCGCCGCCGGCACCGACTTCATGATCGTCGCCAGCGACGTGATCTACCCGACGGGGGACGGGGGCCAGTACCCGGAGAAGTTCTTCCGCCCGTACAAGGACTACCCGGCGCCCATCTACGCCGTCCCGGGCAACCACGACTGGTACGACGGGCTGCGCGGCTTCCTGCACGTGTTCTGCGACCTGGACGCCGACTGCTCGCCGCCGCCCTGGCGGGGCCTGTTCGCGTTCGTGCCGCGGCTGCTGTGGCGCCACTCCGGCACGATCGACCCGGAGGCCCTCGCCGAGGCCCGCCGCACGTTCCGGGGCGCGCCCGGCCAGCAGGGCGTCCAGCCGGGGCCGTACTGGGCGATCGACACGCCGTCGCTGCGCATCATCGGCGTCGACACCGGGATCACCGGCGGCCTCGACCGCGACCAGGGCCGGTGGCTGCGCGCGGTCTCCGGTGGCCCCAAACCCAAGCTGCTGGTGACCGGAAAGCCCCTGTACGTGGACGACGACCACCGGCCGGGGCCCATCGAGGGCGGCGGGACGGTCGACGAGATCGTCCGCGACCCGGCGCACCACTACGTCGCCGCGATCGGCGGCGACATCCACAACTACCAGCGCTACCCGGTGCCTACCGGCGACGGCCGGACGATCCAGTACATCGTCTCGGGCGGCGGCGGCGCGTTCATGCACGCCACCCACACGATCCCCCGGACGCACGCGGTGGAGGAGAACGAGTTCCGCTGCTACCCGCTGCGCGGCGACTCGCTGTCGCGCTACAGCAAGCTGTACGGGCGCTGGCTGCGGCTGCCGAAGCTGTTCGAGCTGACCCCCGAGGAGGCCACCGCCGCCGTCCGGTACCGGCTCGGCATCCGGCCGGGGCGCGGCTACAAGCCGGCCGGGGACGCGCGGCCGTCCCGCCGCGCGCGCTTCGTCGCGTCCGTCCTCGGCGTCCCGCGCGACGGCCGACGCCGCCCCCGGTTCCTGCGGCTGCCGGTGCACCGGCTCCCGCAGCGCTTCCGCTCGGAACTGGCCGACTGGGACAGGCCGCCGTTCTTCAAGAGCTTCCTGCGCCTGGACGTGACGGAGTCGCGGCTCCGGATCCGCTGCTACGCCGCGACCGGCTGCGGCGACCACGAGGCGGCGCCGCCGTGCGAGGACGAGGTGACCATCCCGCTGCGCTAGCCCGCCGGCCGGGAATGTGTCCACAATCGGCGTTTTGTGCGCTCGACGTGGTCGGATCCCGTTACAGTCATCCCTCAAACCCCACGGGTGAACGGTTACGGACGGTCGGCCGGAAAACGACCGCGTCCCACAGGAAGAGCGAAAACTCGATGAGTTACCCCCAGCAGGGTCAGGGTCAGGCCCAGCAGCCTTACCAGGGCGGCAACGTCCCCGCCCCCGCACAGCAGGGCGCGCCCGCCGCCGTCGGCGCGGGCAACAACATGAAGCGCCGCAACCCGGTCGGAGCCTGGCTCGGCCTCCCCCTCATCACCTTCGGAATCTACGGCCTCGTCTGGTTCTTCAAGGTCCACGACGAGCTGCACCAGTACGACCGCCGCATCGACAACGCCGCCACCAACGCGCTGCTGTCCATGCTGTTCGGCGCCATCACGCTCGGCATCTGGCCCCTGGTCATGTACGTCAAGCTCGGCGGCCGCATCGCCCAGGCCCAGCGCGCCGCCGGCCTCCAGCCGAGCTGCAGCGGCGGCATCGGCTTCCTGCTCGGCATCATCGGCTTCGGCGTGCTGTACTACCAGATCCAGCTGAACAAGGTCGTCGACCGCTACGGCGACACCCCGGCCGGCCAGCAGGTCTCGCTGGTCGCCTGAGCCGCCGATCGCATCGGGGCTACGGCCCTGGCCCCCGCTGAGAGATCACACCGCAACCCCTTCGCGGATCACCCGCCGCGGAGGGGTTCCGGCGTGCCCGGGGTTCTGTCGGTGGGCGGCGGCAGAATGGGCGGGTGAGGATCGCGGTGGCCGCCGGTCCCGGCAGCGGGGGAACGCTGCGGACGCTCGCCGAGGACGGCACGCCCGCCGCCCCCGCACGCCCCGTCCCCGACCTGGCCGCGGCGATCGCCGAGCAGGAGCGCGCCGCCGCGCCGCGCTGGGTGTGGCCGTCCACCGCGCGGCTCTACCCGCGGCTGCTCGGCGCGGGCGTCCGGGTGGCCCGCTGCCACGACCTCGAACTGGTGGAGAGCCTCCTGCTCGGCCATGCCGGACGGTACGGCGAGCCGCGCTCGGTGCCCGCGGCGTGGGCGCGGCTGCGCGGCGAACCGGTCCCGCCCGACCGCCCGCCGCCGGGCGGCGAGCCCGCCCAGCCGTCGCTGTTCGACGACGACCCCGGCGGCGCCGGCCCCGCCGACGACATCGCCCAGGTCGTCGCGGTGCACGCCGCCCAGCAGCAGGCCGTCGCCGGCCTACCTGGCTTCGCGCTGCTCGCCGCGGCCGAGTCGGTGGGCGCGCTGGTCGCCGCCGAGATGGGCCACGGCGGGCTGCCCTGGTCGGCGCGGGAGCACGACGCCCTGCTCACCGAACTCCTCGGCCCCCGCCCCACCGGCGGCCTCCGCCCCCGCAAGCTCCAGGACCTGGCCGACCGCATCAGCGCCGCCTTCGACCGTCCTCCAGGCCGCCGCCGGCGCCCGCGGCCGCGCCCGCGGGCGGGGCGGGCCGGGGCGCGC